>JBFMBQ010000398.1:0-9907 GCA_040755115.1 bacterium | reverse complement strand
ACAGCAAATTTTGTGCTGCTTGAATACGGCACCGGCTTCATCATGGCGGTGCCGGCGCACGACCAGCGCGATTTTGAATTTGCCCGCAAGTATGGAATCCCGATAAAAGTTGTGATTAATCCACCTGATGAAAACCTTGACTCCGACACGATGACCTGCGCTTATGTTGAAGATGGCACTCTCGTCAATTCAGGCAATTTCTCAGGGCTGGATAACCGCACAGCAATGGAAAAGATCACAGAGTATGTTGAAAAGAACGATTGGGGCAAGGCAACTGTCCAGTTCAAACTGCGCGACTGGCTCATCTCGCGCCAGCGATACTGGGGAACGATCATCCCGATCATTTACTGCGACAACTGCGGGACGGTGCCTGTGCCGGAGAAAGACCTGCCCGTTGTTTTTCCTGAAGATGTAAAATTCACAGGGCGCGGCAACCCGCTCGCTAACTGCGAAGGTTTCGTCAACACCACCTGTCCGCAGTGCAGCCACCCTGCGCGGCGAGAAACCGATACGATGGATACCTTTATTGACAGTTCATGGTATTACTTCCGCTACTGTAGCCCGCATTACGATAAGGCGCCTTTTGACCGCACTGAAACTGATTACTGGATGCCGGTTGATCAGTATATCGGCGGCATTGAACACGCGATACTGCACCTGCTCTATTCACGCTACTTCACAAGGCTTCTGCGTGACCTTGGGCTTACGAAAATTTCGGAGCCGTTCACGCGCCTACTATGCCAGGGAATGGTCATAAAGGACGGTGCAAAGATGTCCAAATCGCTCGGCAATGTGGTTGACCCAGAGGAAATCATTGAAAAATACGGCGCCGACACCGGGCGGCTGTTTATTTTGTTCGCATCCCCCCCCGAGCGCGACCTTGAATGGAGCGATCAGGGCATAGAGGGGTGCCATCGTTTCCTGAACCGCGTCTGGCGCACGATTTTGTCAATTGCCGAAAAATGTGCAGGCGCAGCCCCGCGTGTCTGCCCGAAAGGCGAACCAGACATTGAAATTCAGCGCCTCGTGCATAAGACCATAAAACGCGTCAGTGTTGACATTGAGAAAAGGATGCACCTGAACACTGCCGTCAGCGCACTGATGGAATTTCTAAACGGCATCAATCAATATATTCAGGAAAAGGGGATGGAAGACAATTCCGCTGCATCGTTGAAATTTGCGGTGGAGAATTTCTTGATTCTTCTGTCGCCGTTTGCGCCACATATAGCAGAGGAATTGTGGGGAGAACTCGGCAACGAGAGTCCGCTTTCACTCCATGCATGGCGTGAATGGGACGAGGCACTTGCGCAGGAGGAAGAAGTGGAAATCGTCATTCAGATAAACGGCAGGGTACGCGATCGGATGAAGTTGCCGAAGGACACTGGCGAGGCGGAAGCGATTGAGGCGGCGATGAGCAGGGAGCGGATTGTGGAATTGACCGGGGACAAGAAAATTCTGAAGAAAATATATGTGCCTAACAGGTTGGTGAATGTCGTTGTGAAATCCTAACCTGGCATAACCAGCCAAACAGGATGGAAAATGATCACCACTGAAGTACGGAAGTTCGGAAACACGGAAAAGGGATCTCGTGAGAAGGAGGGGAAAATATGAGTGATATGAAAAGATATATAGATAAAAGAAAAAAACGCGATAAAAAATTTGCTGATGGATATGACGAGGGCTACGAGCAGTTCAAAGTCGGTGTTATGCTCCGCCCGGGCGCGTGAAGAAGCAGGAATGACACAGACACTGGAGTAGGGGCAGGTTTGAAACCTGCCCCTACAAAGTTGATGAAACCCCAAATCCGGTAAAATCTGACTTTTTGCACTGGACTTAAAATTATTCTTCCTCACCGAAGACCTGCGCCGTATAGACCTTAAAGGTCGCACCCTCTTTCCAGCCGTCGGGCGACAAACCTGCCTTCATTGCAAGATGAGTGAGCATCTCATCACGGTCCCATCCTTGTTCAGGGGCGACCTGCGGCAGAAAGGTGGCGCCGTGGTAGCCTTTTTCAAGAATGACGCCGTGGACGCCGACAATAATGTCCTCATAAGATGCTACCGGTTCCGGTGGAGAAAGCACAGAAATTTCAATTTTAATTTTATTCAATTCATCTGCTCTAACTTGCAGGAAGCGCGGATCGCCTGTGGCAGAGACGATCACCTGCTTCGCGGCGAGTTCGTTCAGCGGCGTATCCTGCTCAAAATGCCCCATACAGCCGCGCAATTGTCCATTTATTGTGAGAGTAACAAACATACCGTGCTTGCGTTTTAATGCGGGATCATCTGCGGCAAAAGTTTTCCGCTCGCCGTGCCTTATATAAGCCTCAAGTGATTCACGCGCTATCTTTAGAAGGCTTTTCTGCTGTGTCTCGTTCAATTCGCCTTTATTTAATTCAGATTTTTTGCCACTACCTTCGTTTTTTGCTTTCGTGTTGTAAAAGGCAGACGCCATATAGCCCACAACGCGAGAACGGTCGCCGGAAACATCCCCCGAGTTGTTGTATTTGACTACCACAGCCTTGTCAGCGCCGAGCATTTTCGCCGCCTTCATCACCGCAACCACTGTGCCGCGACCGCACAGCCGCCGACCCGTATCATCACGCGCAAGCGCCTTCTGTATGCCTTCAGGATCAAACTGCCTCACATATTTCAGGATTTCCTCGTCAAGCCGAACCGCATCATCATATCCCCAGAAATGTGACATATCCGAACTCGCCACCATCAGAACATTTTTGCCCTTCAATACTGCCGCAAGCGCACTTGCAAGTTTGTCAACATTATCCTTGCTCTGTGTGCCGAACATCACTGGCACTACCTTGAATTTGTCCAGGGCGCGCTGTAAAAAAGGAAGTTGGTTTTCAATTGAATGTTCAGCGGTCAAGAAGGCGTCTTCCAGAAAGTATATGGAATTATCCTGCTCTGTCAGCGCCTTCGCAACCTCTGAATCTATCTCAATCAGTCCGAGAGGAGTTTCAAGATAGCCTTCGGTATAAACAGAAATCCCGCTGTAAGGATAACCGTGGTTGAAACCTACAACGACGACAGTATCGTAGTGCAGCCCCTCAAGTTGCCTGTAGGAATAGCCTGCCATCGCCCCTGAATAGAAATAGCCTGCGTGCGGTGCAATTAATGCCACAAGTCTTCCTTGAACTTTCTCCACCTTCGCATTGCGGAGGTAATCATCAACCGTTCTCGTAAGTTCGCCCTTTGAGCCGGGATACCACTGACCAGCACACTGGGCGGGAACAATTTTCCCTCCAGGCGCGCCTTTGTTTGATTGAACTTTTACCATTTTAGTTTCCCCCTTATCCTTGCTGCCATCTGCTTTTTGCTGGGAACAGGAAGGATATTGCACGATCAAAACCGCAGCGAACAATAACCATAAATAATTTTTAATTTTAAATTTCACGCTTTGCATCTTGCGCTTTTCACTTTGCACTGTTCACATCACCACTGGGTCCAGAATTCCTGCTCTGCTTTCCTTTTCAAGCCTTTCAGCATTGATTCGTTGTTCCTGCGCATGATCTGGTCAAGAATAAGATGTATTGCCGGTGTTACGAGCGGGTGCTGCACCTGAAAATCAATATCAAATATCATTTCCGTTCCCTTCGTGTGCTGTCTGAACTCCCATTTCCCTTTAAGTTTCTGCACATCGCTGCTCTGGCAGAGACGGAAGCGGCAGATAAAATTTTTTCTGTCCCATTCGTCGTTCTGTATCCAGGTGAGCGAGCGGGTCGCGCCTAACAGTTTCGCCTGAGCAATCCATTCTACCTTTGCGGAAACACCATCTTCAGAGCGTTCCAATGTTTTCACTTCTTTAAGCGCAGGGACAAATTTTGAGAAATTTTCCACCTTCTGCGCCATTTCAAAGAGGATTTCAACTGGAGCGCGAACTAAAACCCTCGTTCTTACATGTCCCATAAATACTGTTCGTTATTCGGTTGCGGTTGCGCTGCTGGAATCGGGACTCGTAGTTCGTAGATCGGGGATCGGGATACCAAAGAATTTTTTTTCGAACCCCGAACTACGAATACCGAACTACGATTCAAGCCTCGCAATCGTTCAACGAGACACAAAAATTTGGATTTAAGTGTATTGTAACCTTTTTAGGTTTTACATCTACTACCTACTATTTTATGGCGTTGGTTCTTCAGGCGTGTGGACGAATACACATGCCGGATCGCTTATGCTGCCGGGCCAATTTTCAAATCCGGAGTTATCCCTTACAATGACGCAGAAATAATAATCGGTCTGTTCGTTCAGATTCGTTATTGTAATGTTTGTAGTGGTGTTAGCCACTCTGGCGATAAGGTTCTGCGGGAACTGTTCAATCGTCGGCATCTGGGATTCCTGATAGATAAGATACATTGATAGTGTGCCGTTGGGCGGCACATCAGGGATTGAAGATGCCGGCTGGGTGCCATCGCAGTTCACAGGCGGGGACCATTGTAATTCAACGCTGTTATACTGAAGATTGGCTGTTGTAAGCGAAGAAACTCCCTGCGGGCGTTTGTAATAGACAAAAGGATCGGAATAAATCCAGTTTTGTCCGCATGAGCCGCCGGTTGGAGTTACGCTTGCGCCGACACGCCAGTAATAAACGACACCGTTGACCATCAGTATCGGGTCCGCGGATGTTGCCTGATAGCAGGTCTGGTCAGCGCAGGGGAACATCCCCGGATTGGTTACAGTATCATCCTCACGGATGATATTACGGAAATCGGATGTATCGGAAATCTGAATTTTATAACATTTAGCAGAGGCATAAGGTATCGGACTCCAGTAATATGACTGATCCTGGCAGACTGAAGGTGTGCAGTTTGTCAGTATATTGTCCATCGTATCATTTGCAATGCAGGCAGTATTGCCGTCAGCATCTCTGCTGCTGTCGGGCGGACTGGAGAGGACGGGCGCAGGGATGAGTACCGTGAACAGACGCGTAGAAGACCACGGTCCTGGATTTCCAGAAGGGTTAACATCGGTTATGGAATCCCTTGCGCGGATACGCCAGGTGAATGACCAGTTATTTTCAATAGAAGCCACCGAGAGGTCACAGAAAGTGTTCGTTGTATTTTTGATGCCCGGCGTTATCGGCAGGGTCAAGCCCGGCTCGCATGGATACTGCACACCGCCCTGAATGATCTCAACATCATAAGAGGCACCACCATAAATCTGGTCCCACTCAAAATGCACACACATGTTGGAATTGTTGCCGTCGCAGTTGTCCATAAGTATGACCTGCTTGCTGTCTTCGGGCTGAACAAGGTTCGGAGCGGGCAGTCCTGTGATGAAATATCTCTCACTGTTAGCATCAAATTGTCCATCTGCCACTTTCACATTCCAGCGGTATTGCCGCCCTGCCGAAAACGGAATGACATTGTCTGCACTACAGGAAGTATTAGCATTAAATTCAGGCGAATCCAATTCATCCTGCCATATTATTACATCCGTGCCGGCTTCAGCCGATGCGTCAACATCAATTACCTTGATGATGTATCCCGGCGCGTCAGAAACTTCTGTCCAACTGAATTTCACGGCGTAGTTGTAGGTTGGATTGCCGTAGAGGTCTGTGCCGATGCCGCAGGTGGGGTCGGGTCCGATTATCGTGCCGTCTGCCGGTGTTACGAGAGTGGGCGCTTCCGACGATTTCTTTGTGAAACTTGCCCCTGTTACATAATCCCATTCGCCGGACACAGCGCCGAACGAATCATAAGCCCTTACCTGCCAAGAATAAACACCGGTTGTGGAACAGGTTGGGTCGGACTGTAGGTCGCAGTCCTGAAGAACGATGTCGCCGAGACCACTTAATTTGATAGAAGTTACATTTCCGACATCACCGCTGAATAATATGGTCTTCCCGCTGCAATTACCGCCGCCGCCCTGGCACAGTCTCAAACTATAGCCTGTTGCGCCGGGCGTCGCTGTCCATTGAAACACAGGGTCTCTGTCAGATATGTAAACATTATCCGGTGAAACAGGTGTAGGCGGTTTCATATTTTTGTAAAACCGGAAGGCGCCCGAGCATTTTCCGCTCGGTGTGGTGGAATTGATAGAGCAGACGCGCCAGTGATAACCTGTTTTTCCAGTTCCAGGGTCTGTCGGATTCTTCAACGGCTCTTGTGGCGATGGATAACCTGTTGCACCAAATTTAACTGAAGTCCCTGTCAGTGTTACAACCCAGGTCAGGTCTCCCGGCGAGAAATTGCCGGGTGTGAGTGGTTCAAGTTCAAGTTTGTAAGAATTTGCACCGTTCTCAGTCAGCCACTTGAATTCGGGGTCAGGGGCATAGACAATCTGGTCGTCGGCAGGATAGATCAAACTTGGTCCGTTTAGTGTGAAGTTTGTTACGCCCAGCACCTCGGACGGCAGACTCTCGGTGCCGCCGCTGTCAACCGCTGTGATATAGTAATAATAATATTCACCGCGATTGAGATTAACATCTTCATAGCAGACAACATCGCTGAGCGCCCCGCATTCGTAATTGCTTACCCAGGCATACAGGTCTAACTGGTTAGGAGTCTGACCGCGGTAAATATAATACAAGACCACATTTTCGGCTGCCAACTGTTCCCAGAATATCTTGATGGAATTGCGCTGGTAATTTAACTCGTAACTGTTAGGCTGCGCGAGGCAGGCGTTAACGCCGTCGCACCACACCGGCGTTGCCGGGAGTGTAACTTGAGGCTTTTTGATAAAGCGGAAAATCTGACTGTCCTCTGATTGAGTAAGTTCATTTAACGCTTTGACCTTCCAGGCATAAGTTGTATCGTCAACGAGCGGTGTTACTTGTGAGGCATATTCAACATTAGTATTTTCAACCGTATCCTGCCACACAATCAATCCACTTGATTCATCCTGCACAGTGATAACATAAGAATCTGCGCCGTCAACCGACAGCCAAATAAATATTGGCGCTGAATTTGTAACTTCAGTAGCCACGACGCCACCGGGTGCGATCAGAGTCGGTCGCTGCAATCCGAGCAGTATGCTCTGCTTTACGCTCGGGTCGCTCTCCTGCTGGGCGTTATCAAAAGCGGTGATGTGATAGTAATAGCGCTGCCCGTTGGAAACGCTTACATCGCAGTAGCCCGGGTTGCTCTCTGAAAAAGTTGGGCAGTTGACATTTGAGGGCGGCGCATCAAGTTGGTCTTTAAGGATCATGGCGATCTGGACATCGTCGCGGTAAACGAAGTAGCCAGACAGGTCAGGATCAGTAATTTCCCGCCAGTTCAGGACTACATACTGGTCGCCGCCTGTGATCGGTTCTTTGCCGTCTTCAGAGAGATTTACCCATTCCGGCGCTGGAAGCGGCGCTTCGCTTGTCGTTATCTTCGTGAAATAGTATGCGCTGCTTTCATTAGAGTAAGCGCAGTCTGTGATTGAGCGAACAGTCCATGAATACTGGACATTGTTTTTCAGCGCGGTATCGCCTGTTGATGAGGGATAGGTTGCGCTTGTTGAGGTAGTAATCTGCTGGAAGACAACGAGTCCCTGGTCATTGTAAACAGTAATTATATATTTGGTTGCTCCCGATGCTTTAGCCCACTGGAAGGTTGGAGTGCTGCTTACAATCATTGAGCCGTTGGCAGGAGAGATAAGAGAGGGCACATCCGGGATTGTATCGGGATCGCAGATAACCCCCCCCTCTTCGGTGGGGAGTGCTTCAACGAACGACCAGGTTGCAGAGACCTTCGTGCCTCCAGCGGTGGTATTGAGAGCGGTAACTTTCCAGTAGTAAGTATCTTGGTATTGCAAGGTTGTTGCCCCGGCGTAGGTAACGCTGTAGATTTGGGGAGTAGATTGTTCCGTTGAACCTTCTCCGGCGACGGCAGTTGTGTATACCACCCTCCACTGGCTGTCCATAACATCAAGTATGTATTGATCGGAGTTGCCGTTGCCGATGAAGATGAAAGTAGGCTCTGGGGTCATTATCTTTGCGTCGTTTGCCGGGCTGACAAGTGTAATGTTGGGATTGAGGCAATCATCTGAGGGTGTTATGCACTGGACGCTGGAAAGATCGCTGTCGTATAAGCCCCCGGTGCTCGTTACCTTTACGGCGAAGCAGTATTGCTGCCCGTTCGTGAGATTGGTATAAGTTTTCACACATTCAGTAGTGGAGGAAATGGTAGTGATCGGACCTGTGCAGGTTGTAGAGGAGGGACAGGTATATATTTCATAACCTGTAGCATTTGTGTCGGTGCTGCAAGTCCAGGCGAGGATAGCGGAGCGGTCGCCGCATGTAAGGCTTGACCAGGAAGGCGGCGATATGGGCGTGGGGCGGTTATCAACCACTACAACATAAGGGGTAAAATGCGTTACCGAGCCTTTGACGCCCATAGCATTTATTTCATTAAGTTTTGTATAAACAGAATCGCTGACGGTCTCCCATTGACCTGTGGAGGCGTTGCAGGTAGCCAGTTTTATACTTGATACGCCCGTGCCTGAAGGTATTTCCTTTCCTACTTCTGCGGCTATTGCAATTGTCCATGGTGTAGGGAAAGTGGGATTTTTCGGGTTGGTTGAGAGGGTAAAGTTATAGGCGGTGCCGCTCATGGAGCAAATACTGCTGTTGCAGTTTGTATTGGAGCAATACTTGAGGTCTGTGGTTGAAGTATCGGTTATTTTTGTGGGCGGATAGGGGGTATAGTTCTGGTCAAAGCCGCCGGGGGCGTAGATAAACGCCTTTCCATCGGAACTGACCGAGGTTGTTTTCGGAGCAGCCGCAGCGGATTTTTCCGCCTTGTCCTTGCCGCGCGAGGCAGCGGCAATGATGCCGATGGCGAGGACGCCGATGATGATTGGATTAAGTTTATTTTTCTTCTTTAACCGTCGCGCCTTTTCTTCCGGCTTTGAAAGCGGGCGCGGGGCGAAAATGATTCTTACAGTGTCCCCCTCCCCTATATTTTTTCCCTGCTTGAGCGATGTGATTGTGCCCTTGGCGTATGCTGCGCTGCTCTCCTCAATCTTTACAGTAGCGATCTGCTCGTAATTCTGGAGCACAGCCAGTTCTGCGCCTCCATACACGCCGTCCCGTTCGGACAGATTGGTATAGATTGTGTTTTCTTTAGCGACTGTAACAACACCGTATTTTGAGAGATTACTGAACGCCTCTTCCACGGAATCTTTTATGGCTTTCTGGAGCGCTTCCTTTGCGAGATTTGCGAGTTCACCCGAATACCCTAATTTTTCGCCGCTTGAGGCGGTGATGATAGAACGGCTTAACTCCATTTCTTCATCGCCGACACTATAGATGGAAAGTTCAAGCGTGATGATCGCTTCGCGCCCGTTCAGGAATTCAACGCTCTCAATCGCCCCGAACAAAGCCATATCGGCGCCGAGCGCCTCGGCAGTAGAGAGGGCGACTTCTTTGGTTGGTTCTTCTTCAAGGAGTTTTAAGACTTTTGCGGCTGGCAGTATTTCTAAATCCTGCACTCTCGCAGCGGCGGCGATGAGGTTGTTCACCCCGTAATCGTCCGGCAGCACATCCCTTCCGGAGCGATTTTCCAGACCTACAACGGCAACCCTTAAAAGGTCCTCCGCCTCCGCATTGGCAGTGGTATTGAATAAAGGCGATGTCAACGGAAAGAAAAGACTTATTATCAGGAACACCGCCGTTATTTTTGTTAGTTCACTTTTCAAGATTCTTTCCAGCATTGCCTTCCTCCAGTGTTATCCGTGTCTATTATAATAGTTTTCGCTGTTTAATATAATACCCAAGAACGCTTATAAAATACCACATTATAACCGAATATACCATCCTTTAATATCCTTGTTAAGATGATACTGATAGAAGCGGTGTATCACCTGCACAAGAATCTTTGTTTCGCTCTTATAATTGTTCTCCAGTTTCATAAAGAGGCTTTTTATTTTGTGTTCTTTCTGCGCTTCAATTTCGTCCTGAACGC
>JBFMBQ010000397.1:0-12582 GCA_040755115.1 bacterium | reverse complement strand
AATTTATCAGCAGGGGCTGCTGCAAATATTTTTTGATTTCTGCGACGGGCATATACGCAACTGCCGCACCTGCCCGCTGCCAGAGTTGATAAAAGAATACAGGAATGAGTTTTGATTTCAGGTAGTCGGCGGCGGCATGCCTTGCCCCTACATTTTATTCGTGTCCTTCGTGGTTAATTTTTTTTTGCCCCGAGGGCGATAATTTAAATATTTCTCTTGCGAGAAAAGCATAAGCCCTGTAGCGTTCTCTGATTTTTTCGTCGTTTCGCCGCAGTCGGTACCGTAGTGCATTCAAGAGAAATTTATATAAAATTTCCAGATAAATCAGGAATGTCCAGATCAGAACAAGAAACCAGTTGTAATGTTTGCGATGGAAGTAGAGTGCGCTGCGGCGCGAGTTGACGATGGTGAGGAATGGCTCCTGGTCTGTGCTTGCCCAGCCGTGATGCAGAATTGTGAGAGACGGCAGGAAATAAGCATCCCACCCGCGGCGGCGCGCACGCAGACACCAGTCATTATCATCTGCGTAGAGAAATGCGTTTTCGTCAAACAATCCGACATCGTTCAGGGCACCGCGGCGAATCATCATACAGGCGCCTTTGATTATATCAACGCACTGCGCATTTTCACCTTTTATTTCGGGATTCTTATGGCTAATGCCAAGCAAGAAATGTGCGAGTCGTGGATACCATCGCCTGTGCTCAATTGAGCGCGACAACGGCATAGGAAAATGAAACCATGAAGTTTGAGGAGTCCCATCAGAAAATACGAGTTGGCAGCCGGCAACGGCTGCCTGCGTGTGTTTCTGAAGGAACACCGTCATTCCCTCTATCGCATCACGGTTGACTTCTGTATCAGGGTTGAGTAAAAGGATGAGTTCGCCTGTGGATTCTGCTATGCCTTGATTGTTCGCCACAGAGTAGCCGAGATTCTGCTTGTTATCAATCAAATTGACTTGAGGAAAGTTTTTGCGCACCATTTCAGGGCTGCCGTCCGATGAATTGTTGTCAACCACAATTGTCTCAAAAGGGAATGGCAGCGAGGCATCGTAGATTGATTGAAGGCAGCGTTGAAGGAGCGCACAGGTTTTGTAACTGACAATTACGATTGAAAGAGTCATGGTGGCTAATATTCTAACAAGGATATACAGGATGAACAGGATAATAAATCCTGTCTTTTCTGCCCATCATTGTTAAAAATTTTTACTCAGCATTTTTTCTGCTTCTTCAATGATAATCTCCGGTGCGATTTCTCCAATGCAGGAATCCATCTCACATATCGGAGTTTTGCATGGGTTGCACTCTTTTCGTATGGCAATAACTACATGCTGTTCGCCGCGGGGACGATACCTGTCGGCATCCGTAGGACCGAAGAGGGCGAGAACTGGTGTGCCTACTGCTGCGCCGATGTGCATTGGACCGCTGTCGTTGGATATGAGCAGGCTGCATCTTTTCAGCAGCGCAGCGACTTCAAGCAGGTCAATTTTGCCGGCGAAATTGACTGCTGCTTCGGGAACAGCGGCAGTAACCTGTGCCGCCGATTCGGCGTCGGCTTCGCTGCCGATAACGGCGAACTTTCTGTTCCCACAGGCTGCGAGTGCGCGCACGACCGTTGATAATTTCTCTGCGGGATATTCCTTGTATTTACTTCCCGCGCCGGGGTAGATGGCGATTAGTTCATTGTTACTCGTCAATCCGGCATCCGTCAGCAGCGAATCAACCTTTGCCGATACATCTTCCGGCACACTAAGGATCATATCCCGGCGCGTTACAGTAATGCCGTGATCGGCGAGGACATCAAGGTGGCGGTCAATGGCATGCCGACCACGCAGTTTGCGCTGCCTCAGGTGCGTGCTGTGCGCTGTGATGCGCCGCCGCACCCTTAAAGCATAAGGAATCATCGTGTTTCGCAGATCAACCACAAGGTCGTAGCGGCTGCGGCGCAGTTCTGTTATCAAGCGCACAACGCCGAGCGAGCCTCTGTGTGCACCGCGGTTGTCAAAAATCAATGCACGGGCAACAAGTTCATGCCTCTCAAGCAGCGGGTACGAGGTCTTTCCCGCAAGCACAGTTATCTGCGCCGATGGGAAATTGTCTTTCAAGACCCCAATTACCGGTGTTGTCAGCAGGACATCGCCGATGCAGGAGAGGCTTATGACAAGGATGCTTTCAATGGGTTTGTTTTTTTTTGATTTCATATATTGAAACAGGATGTGCAGGATAGACAGAAAATTAAAATTTAAATTGAGCGATTTTTAACAATGAAATATTGAATAATTTTGGAGTGCGTTGATATTTCACCGCTTTCTCATACTACGATATATCGCCGTAAATAAAAGCGACAAATGATTGTCGCACTCCAAATTGCACCACCGAATTCACAAAGTTTATCATATATTCAAGCAGATGATTTCACAAGATACGCATGGGATTTTGTGATTTTGTGATTTTGTGGCATAATTTAAATTATTACGGTGTAAATTATAAGATTGGCAACAGGTGGTGAAATAACTATGGAAATCAGGCATTATAAATTCAATCGTATTACGATGGATCCGAATAAATGTTTTGGAAAACCTTGTATTCGTGGATTGAGGATGCCGGTTGCATCAATTCTCAGTTATTTAAGTTCAGGAATGACAATAGATGAAATCTTAAAGGATTGGCCAGAACTTGAGATTGAGGACATCTATGAAGCATTAGGATATGCAACATTGGCGATGGAAGAAAAAGAAAAAAATAAAGAGGTGAGCAAATGAATTTTACGAGAATCACAGTTGACCCTAATCAGATGGGCGGTGTGCCATGTGTTCGTGGTCTTCGCATACCTGTTTCAACTATTATCGGGATGCTCGCTGACAACATGAACGAGGAGGAGATTCTTAAGGCATATCCAGATCTTGAACATGAGGACATACATGAGGCGCTGCGATATGCCGCTGAAGCATTGCGTGAACGAGAATTACCATTGGTAACTACTGTATGAGATTTTTAGTGGATAACGCGTTATCGCCGTTAGTAGCACAAGATTTGAAACGAGCAGGACACAATGCGGTTCATGTGCGTGATTACAATATGCAAGAAAGCGGAGATGAAGAAATTTTACCCTCGCTGCTAAGGAAAACCGCATCCTTGTTTCCGCATATACTGACTTTGCCGCACTTCTTGCCTTGCGGAAAGAAAGTAAACCTTCAGTAATTTTATTCAGGCGTGGAACGGAACGACGACCTGAAAGACAATTGGTTTTGTTGCTGACGAATCTAAAAAATATTGAGGAATCACTCAATGAAGGAAGTGTTGTTGTGTTTGAGCAGACACGAATCAGAATCCGTTCGCTACCCATAGTTGGGAGAAAAGATATGTAGATTTAACATCTTTCCTTCAATAGATTAAGGAAATAAAATGAGAAAAAACATTGAGCAGATGATTCCTGAGGTATGGAAGGTTTTCCGCAGTAATCTCGTTGTTTTTGTTCCACCGGTATTCGTTTTTGTTGTCTATTCAATTGTAACAGTTTCATTCATTGTGATGTTTTTTCTTTCCATTTCACTGAAAATCAGCGGTCTTACCGGTTTCTTCACTGATTTCAGAGTAGAGGAACTGAAATCGCTGCTGACACAGGTAACGGCGTACTCCATAGTGATGCTGATAATATTTGGAATTTTGATGTTAATTATATCCGTTATCCATGCAGCCGGCTGGGGAAACATGTTTGCCTGCGCTGCCGTGAACGGCACAACAAATCTCGGCGATTACTTTGATGGCATAACGCGGTTTACGGTGCGCATCGGCGCAGGCACAATTTTAAAGATGTGCGTTCAGGTAATACCGCTGCTTCTGGCGGCGGTGTTGATCGCTGCTGTGATGATTGCCTTCCCGAGACAATGGATAACATTTTCCGCCGCTGCAATCTTTCTGGTGCCGCCGCTGATCCTATTGGAATTGGTTTTAGGGTTGTTCCTCTGGATGTGGCGGCAGGCATGTTTTATTGAGGACATCGGGGTTGTTGCTGCCTTCAGCAGAAGTATGGAGTTCGTTAAAAACAATCTTATCCAAGTGATACTTGTTTTTGTGATGTGGATAGTCTGCTCTGTTTTCATTTCGGGCGTTTTTATGTTTTTATCACTTCTTTTTCATACACTTTCACAGTCGCTGATGAAAGACGGGATGTTTCTGATGCCTTTTTTTATTTCCTTAAATATAAATCTTCTTTCATGGGCGGTGGGAACGATAGTTATGGTCTTTTTCCTGTTTTTCTTTTATGTCCTTTACAAGGAAAGACTGGAAGAGGAAAAACAATCAGTTACGGTTCAATCAGATCATATAAGTCTTGCATAAACAGCCTCCGTTTTTCGGGGCGGTGAGGAGACTGCACATCCTTCATCCAGGTCATATTGTAAATAATTCAGGACAAACAAGAATGAATAAGGGGCGCATTGTCGTACGCCCCTGCTTTACATTCCTCTGCGTTTAATACTTATTAAATTATACTAATTGCTTAATCGTTCTTATTTTTATCTAATTTCACGCCCATAAGTCCGTTCTGTGATCTCACGCTGGCGCAAGACGATCTGAATCGTTTTCAGCAATTCATCTTCCTCAAACGGTTTGATCATATACCTGCTTCCGCCGGAGGAATATCCGTGAATCTTATGCTTCAGTTGATCCTTGACTGTGAGAAAAATGACGGGTATGGAACGCGTGTCGGGGTCCTGTTTAAGCAACTCGCAGACTTTGAAACCATCAATATCCGGGAGCATAACATCAAGTATGATCAGGTTCGGCATGACGCCGCGTGCCGAGCGGAGCGCTTCACCGCCATCCTTTGCACATGATGTCTCATAACCTTCGCCGGTGAGGAAGAGGGAAAGTCCTTCAAGTAGGTCAAGGTCATCATCAACGATCATAATTTTCTTATGCCTATCTAAATTCATAATTCATCACTCCTGTTTGCCACAATATAAAACTTTTATGGCACCTCCCCCGCAACCTGTTCTCTCTTTAATGTTATTGCCAGATAACAGTTATTTCAATCATAAAGGATACATATTTTTAAGAACAATGCAAAAATTTCAGATAAAATTTTTAGGAATTTCAATTTGTGAAGTTTTTCACATATTCAAATCACCGAATTATTGACCCAAAATTATTTCGGATTAGAATGACAGCATTATGGCAAAAAATTTATTAAACACAGAGACACGGAGAACACAGAGGAAAAACCGGAGAAATATTTATTGCGCTGAAGGCGCAAAAAAAATTCTTTCTCTGCGTTCTCTGTGCCCTCTGTGCCTATGTGTTTTCATTTCCCAATCCGCAGCGTCCAGATATGAAGATTTAGCAAAGGTTAAACTTGTCGCCGACCGTGTGTTAAGAATTTACGACCCCGCACAACTTCCCTGGCACTGGGGCGAGGCGACACTTATGCTCGGAATGCTGCGCGCAGCGGAGGTTACCGATGACGCACGGTATTCCGATTTTGTTGTTGCCTGGCTCAATAGACATGCCAGCCGCAGTCCGTTGATTCTTAACCCTGATTTCTGCCTGCCTGCGGTGTCCGCTCTCCTTGTATATAAAAAGACAAAAGATGAAAAATACCTGCGGATAGCAGAGAGAACTGTGAAGATGATAATGAAAAAATTTCCCCGTGCTGACGACGGCACGCTTTATCATATTGTGCCAGGGCAGGTATGGATTGACGAGGTTTTTATGTTGACGCCGCTTCTGGCGCACTTCGGTGTCATCGCTGGGCGGGCGGAATATATTGATGAAGCGATTCGGCAAATTTTTCTCGTCAGAGGGCACACGCTTGATGGGGCGACGGGGCTGTCGCGCCACAGGTGGAGCGCAGAGGATGACACGCGTTCGCCTGCGGTCTGGGCGCGCGGAAACGGCTGGGTCGTGATGGCAATTGCAGAGGTGCTTGATGTGCTGCCAGCCGATAACGAGCGGCACGATGAACTCGTCGGTGAACTGAAAAGTTATGTTGAAACGCTGTCCAGGTATCAGGACGCATCGGGGTTGTGGCACACGGTGATTGACCGCAGTGACTCGTATCTTGAGACATCCGCATCGGCGATGTTCATCGTGGGATTTAAGAAGGCATTGAAGGAAGACTGGGTATCTGAAAAATATCGTGAGAATCTGGAGCGTGCGATCAGGGGTCTGATTTCAAAGATCGCCGAGGACGGCAGCATAGCGGGTGTATCAGGTCCCACAAATCCCGGTGATTTCACTCACTACCAGAGTATCCCTATTGGTGAACACCCTTACGGGTATGGCGCGGTGCTTTTAGCACTTACACGGGAATAATTTGTTGATTACCACCTCAGGCAAAAAATAATCCACAGATTTCGCAGATGTAGGGGCAAGGCATGCCTTGCCCCTACATTTTGTTCAAAAACCACTCAATTTAGGTTTCAATTATTTTTTATAACTCGCCCTGCCATGATTGAAATTATTTCATCTGCGAGGCGGTGCGCTTGATCTGAATCGTGGGAAGCGAAAATTATTGTGGTTGAATATCCATGCCTGACCTCTTTTATTGTTTCCTCTATAACTTTTATGTTCTCGCAGTCAACATTCGCTGTCGGTTCATCCAGAAGCAAAATCTTCGGTTCAATAACCAGTGCCCTTGCAATCGCCACCCTTTGAGTTTCGCCGCCTGAAAGTATTGATGCGTTTCTCTTTTCAAATCCGGCAAGTCCGACCATTTCAAGTGCCTCAGACACTTTTTTTGAAATAGTTTTTCTGTCAACGCCGCGGCATCGCAAGCCGAAGGCAACATTGTTGTAAACGGTGGTGTTGAAAAGTGCGACATCCTGCATCACCATCGTCATTCTGCGGCGAATAGCGGGCAAATTCGCATTTCTGTATGGATTTTCGCCTTCAATGAACATACTGCCTTCAGTCGGCGGCTCAAGGCAGTTAAGGACCCTCATCAGTGTCGTCTTGCCGGCGCCGTTCGGTCCGACGAGCGCATAAATTTTACCTTCTCTGAAATCACAGGAAGGCATATCAAGGACGGTTTTTGAGCCGTAAGATTTCTTCAAGTTTCTGATCTCAATTATGTTTCGCATAGATTTTAAAAGCGTAAGATGTGAGATGTGAGATGTAAGATGTAAGATGATCGCTTTAAAGGCAATACGATAAACTCAACTTACGCACCTCACTTTTTTCATTTTACTTCTTACATCTTACTTCTCACGCTTTTTTCTCTTTGAAGATAACGGAACAGGAAATTGGCTGCGATTGCAACCATCAGCAAAATGATCCCGAGCGCAATCGCCTGCCCGAATTCGCCCTTGCTCGTTTCAAGTGCAATAGCAGTGGTCATGGTTCTCGTGCTATATCTGATGTTGCCGCCGAGCATCATCGCCACACCTACCTCGCCGACAGCGCGTCCGAAGCCAGCGATGACGGCTGCTGTGAAGTAAAGACGCCCTTCATTTATCATCACGGCAGCGGTCTGAAGGGGTGTTGCTCCGAGTGTCAGCGCAGTATCCCTGATTCTTTTGTCAAGGCTTTCGGTTGCCGACATAGAAAGCGCGGCGATGATCGGAAAGATCAGAACGGCTTCACCGATTATGATCGCTGCCGGCGTATAAAGGAGCGCAAGAAAACCGAGTGGTCCTGATCTTGAGAAAAATGAATACAGGACGAGTCCCACTATGACAGTCGGCAATGACATTGCGGTATTCAGAATCGTGCTCAGGAAATTCTTCCCGAGGAAGTTGTGCGCCCCGATCAGAAATCCGAATGGTATGCCAGCCACAGACGCCAGAATGACAGCGGCGAAAGACACATATAATGAAACAAGCGTTGCAGAAACGACATCTCTGTCAAAAGATAACATCAGAGTTACGGCTTGTCTGAATCCTTCGGCGATGAAATCCATTTAAGTTATCTTTACCACCAAGTCACCAAGACCACAAAGAAAATCAATAGACAGTTGGTTCGGATCAATACAGCAATATCATCTCCATGCCCAGAACATCGTTGTCGTCGGAACTAACAACCTCTTTCTTCCATGTGTAGTTCAGTTTGTATCTCAGATTTTTGTATTTTTGAATTTTCAGACCGATGGTCGTCCACTGTGTATCCGTGTTTGTAGTTGTGTTCAGATCGCGATCAAAGGTTTCAAACCGCAGGAAGCCGTCGCACTTTTGGGATAATGCTGCGCCGAGTTGGATGAACATTCCGTCGGCTATTACCGATCTCAGGACAGAGTTTTTGGGTTGAAAACGCCCCTGAATGTATTCGTGCTTGATGGAGAGAGTAGAATGGAAGGCAGCGAGTCCCCATTGTTTGAGCGATTTATCGTAAGGGGCGAAACCCGGTGTGCTCCGCAGAGACTGCTCAATAAGCGGGTTCGCAGCATCTTCTGACGGGGCACGAAGGTAAGCGATTTCCGGTTCAATGCGCAGGCTGCCGATATTAACTGTTCCCGACAGGCGGCTGACCCAACTTTTCTGATCGTTGCTGTCGGTTGTGTTTTTCCCCGTTCCATTAAAAGCCCCAACTTCCAGCATCAGATCAGGGTCTGGATTCCAGGTGAGTTTAAAGCCCTGATCATAACCATTGGTGAACCTGAACTGATCTATAAAACTTGCACGCTCCAGGAGGTCTAAATCCCTCCCGCTCGCGATTGATTCGCGGCTTATCGGGACTTTGAACTGCCCGCCGACAAGGGCTAATTCAGGGGATAACTTGTATGTTACAGACGACTCAAGAAGAGTGGGGTCGGTGCGCTCTAAGCCGATGTTTATCCTGTAGGAAAGCCGCTGTGCCGGTTCTCCGGAAAATATCAACCTCGCCTGACGCACACGAAAGGTATCGTTATTGGAAGTTGCACCGTTTTCCGTCCACTGCGACTGCAACTTCATATAACCGCTGAAATTTATGGATGGAGGTTTAAGCGCAGGCGGTGCGGCAACTACCTGTTCAGGCGCAGACACTTCCTTTTTCAGGTCTGTCGCTTCATCTGAAGTGATAACGCCTTTTTGAACCAGGAGTTCCAGTAGCCTGTCAACCCGTGAATCCTCGCCAGCATACGCTCCGACGCAAGCCGAGGAAATAACAAACAAAAAGGCAAAAAGGAATGTTTTTATTATTTTCATTTTGTTTCTCCTTTTGATGTTGATACCCGATGTCTATCTATGAAATATCGTGATCGCCTGCGGATAAAAAAGAGGCGAGTTATCTACTTTATAGCCAGCGATAATGCGCTGACCTTCTGGTGATGTTACCCATCCAATAAATGTCATTGAGCCGATATAATTGACATGCGGGTGCTTTGCGGGATTGACAGCAATGATGCCGTAAGGATTGTAAAGCCGCTTGTCGCCCTCAACAAGAACAACCAGTTTCAGTTTTTTCTTGTATGCGAGGAAAGTCCCCCTGTCGGTAAGAGTGTATCCCATTTTTTCATTGGCGATCTGAAGCACTTCTTCCATGCCCTGCCCTGCCTCCATATACCATTTCCCTTCGGGTTTTACTTCCGCTTCGTTCCAGAGTTGCAGTTCCTTCTTGTGTGTTCCTGAATCATCGCCGCGTGAGACAAAAGGATATTGCTTTTGCTCAATTTTATTTAATGCCAAAACAGGGTCTTTCATTCCTTTCACGCCGGCAGGATCGCCGGCTGGACCGACAATGATAAAATCGTTATACATCACATCCCTTCTATTGATGCCAAAACCGGTATTGACGAATTTATCTTCCGCTTCTCTGTCATGGACGAATACGAGATCAACATCGCCTCTCTCGCCTAACTTGAGGGCTTTACCTGTGCCTACAGGTATAACATCAACCCTGATGTTGAATTTCTTTTCAAAAGGCGGCAGAAGGACATCAAGGAGTCCCGAGTTTTCGGTGCTGGTTGTGGTTGCCATTCTTAATATTTCCTTTTTGCCAGTGCTCATCTTTTTATCTGCGTATGATGGCGTCAAAAAACAACACGATAAAAGCCCAATAAAAAAAGAAGAAAGAATGAATTTGCTGAATCTTTTGTCAACATACTTATTTATATCCTTTCGTGCTTTTTCGTAATTTTTCAGAAATATTTTTGCTTTTTCTGTCAGTTGGGAGCCGCCGCCGCCCCTGCCGCCGATCTGAGGCTCTACCAATGGCACACCCAGCCTTTCTTCAAGTTTTTTCACATATTCCCAGGCGCGCCTGTAAGAAATGCTGAGTTGTTCGGCAGCCGTTTTTATTGAACCGGTCTCGCCGATTCCGCGGAGGAGCACAGCCCGTCCGTCGCCGAAGATGTATTTTCCGTTATCTTCCAGCCAGACTTTAGATTTTACTTTGATTATTCTCATCGGATTTATACCCCCGTTTATAAAGCGTTATGCTTAAATTAACATAACGGAAATAAATTTGTCAAGTGGTAAAAAAACCGCGAAGACGCAGAGGTACAGAGAAATAATATTTCTACCTAAATTGAACTATTTTTAACAATGAATAATTTGGAGTGCGGTGATATTTCACCGCTTTTTTTATGGCGATATATCGCCGTAAATGAAAGGGACAAATAATTGTCGCACTCCAAATTGTTATTTCAATGTATAATATGTATAATTAAAATTGAGAAAACAGGAGGATTTATAAGAATGAAATTTCCTGTAATAGTAAATAAGAGCGAGTATGGCTATGATGTCCATTGCCCTACGCTTAAAGGCTGCCACAGTCAGGGAGAAACACTTGAAGAGGCTCTTGATAACATAAAGGACGCAATTGAACAATATCTTGCAGCCTTGAAAGAATTACATCAGGATGAAAAATTATATGAAGTTGAAGTTGCCGTCTGATGAAATTTACTGATATTTCAGCGGCGCGGGCGATTCGGGCATTTAGCAAAGCAGGTTTCCGTGTTATCAGGGACAGAGGCAACCATACTATAATGGCACGAGACAAAGATATTATTTCTATCCCACGACACAAACGATTAAATCCATTTACACTTAAATCAATAATAAAAGATGCTGAACTAACAGAAGAAGAATTCAGGGATTTACTATAATTATAATTTTTACAATAATTCCATACATTCGTTATCAAATATGCACGGGGCGATTTTCTACGATATGCTCCGCTTTTACGCCGGTGCGGGCGAATAATTCTTCTTTGAATTTTTCATCGTCTTTTTCAAAAATTACAACATCCGGCGTTACTTCTGTTGTCTTTTTCACATTTTCCTTTATATTACTCTCCACCTGCCGCTCGTCATATCCTTGTTCAATGGAAACGCGCACCTTGAGGACATCGCGTGAAAATTCATCGCCCGGTATTTCCTTGTCAAGGATAATCTGAAAACTCCTCACGCCGTCTGTGTCGCGCACTGATGCAACGAGATCAAGGAGTGCGACGCGCGTTCCCTTGATTTTCGTGAAATCCTTCTGCGCACGCATTATCGGTCCGATGAGACGCGGGTAGGTGTATTTGCAGTATGGACACTGTCCCCAGACGACACCGCCGCGGATAAGGTCGCCGGTGAAGTAACGCACGAACACCGTGCCGCGCCACCCGATGTGGCTGAAGACGAGCACGCCTTCCTCGTCGTCGCCGACAGGTTTCAGCGTATCTTTGTCCACAACTTCCCAGTAGTAAAATTTCGGGTTCAGATGCACTTTCTGCTTCTCATAACATTCTGTGAACGCCCATTTCGTCTCGGTCATGCCCATGCTCTCAAGCACGAGAAAACGCGGATGCGCGCCCAGTTCGCGCGCAAGTTCCTTGAAATATTCCCGGAGTTTATCCGTTACAGGCTCGCCGCCCACCGCAACTCCCTTAAAGTGCGGCATCTTCTTCACTTTTCCCGCCTTCACCATTTCCACTGCCGTGCGCATCCAGTAAACAAGATACGATGGTATAGATGTAACCGCATCAAATTCGCCCTCGGAGAAAATTTCAATCTGCCGCTCTGTGGGAATCACCTTGCCGCCGCAGGTGTCAAAGATGGAAGTGCCTGTGATGAACTTGGCGAGGACTGTCTGGAAGAAGGCGAGGTGCGGAACGCCTGGGAAGAGATTCATCCCTTTGGTTGTCCAGGTAACGCGCGGCAGTTCCGGGTCAACTTCAGGCGGTTCGGTGAAAATTTTCGCCGCCAGTTCAGGGATTATATGAGTGATGTCGTAGTGCGTGTAAACGGCAGGCGTGGGGTCGCCGGTGGTGCCGGCGCTTGCGTGGAAGTGGATGGGCATCCACTCAAGGGCGGCGCGGCGTGCGATTTTGCCTTCTATGAGCGGCATTGGTCGGTAAAGATTTGCATAGTCTCTGGGGCGGTTTGTAACAGCCTGTAAAAGGTATTTCAGAATCCATTTCGGTGCGATGCGGGCGGTATTGTATGGAATCTGTTCTTCACGCCCCGGGAATTTCGGCTGTAATATGAACGCACGCGGGTCTTCGCGGTAATCCTTTTTCATTACGAGCGGCAGATTTGCAATATCTTCGCGCGTGCGCAGCCGGCGGACATCAATGCCGAGTTCTTTATATTTTTTTCGCAGATAAGGATGATAGGGATAGACGACATCTTGAATGTAGCGGATGAGGCGGCGCAGGCTGAGTTCCTGTTGTTCTATGGCGG
>JBFMBQ010000396.1:0-2757 GCA_040755115.1 bacterium | reverse complement strand
AATGAAAGCGACATCGTGATGTCGCACTCCGAAATTTAAAAACATCAAACTGCGGGTTTCCATTAATAACAGCCAGAAAATGAAAAGCACAGATTTCGGTTGATCTGGATTGTGAATCCGTGTAATCTATTGCGGTTGGGGGCATGGCTGATCTTGAATCTTGAATTTTGAATTATAATTTAACAAAATGGACAGGATAAACAGGTTACAGGAACTTATATCTAATCCGGTATAGCCAGAACCAAAGAATAAAAAATTGAACCACAGATGAACACAGATAAACACGGATAAGAAGTTAAATTGTAAGATAATAAAGTATATCATGTGCGGAATATGCGGAGTATATAATTACGGAGTGCGGGGCAGGATAACTGCTTCTATCATTGAGCGCATGCGGGATACGATGGTGCACCGCGGTCCTGACGGTGCGGGATGGATGTTGTATGATGCCGGGCAAAACAAGGCTGTAACACATCGCTCCGCAGCAGCAGAGGCGGAAAAAGTTGATGCAACAATCGGTTTCGGACACCGGCGGCTTTCCATCATTGATCTTTCTGAGGCAGGGGCGCAGCCGATGTCAAATGAGGACGGCACTGTATGGATAACATATAACGGCGAAATTTACAATCATCCTGAACTTTGTGATGAACTGAAGGCGGCAGGGCATGTTTATCACTCAAGAAGCGATACCGAGACGATAATTCACGCCTACGAGGAATGGGGTGATGAATGCGTCCATCATCTTGAGGGGATGTTCGGCTTCGGGCTATACGATGTGCAGCGTAGGCGTCTGCTGCTTGTGCGCGATCGTATCGGGATCAAGCCTTTATATTACAGTTTTTTGCCTGGGCGGGTGCTGTTTGCATCCGAGATCAAGGCTATTCTTGAATTTCCTGATGTTACGCGCGATATAGATCAGGCAGCGCTTTATCATTATCTTACCTTCATCACGACGCCTGCGCCGCTGACGCTGTTTAAGGGAATCTTCAAACTGCCCCCCGGGCATTTGATGACAGTGGAAAATTCGGGCGCGGTGCGAGTGAAGCAGTGGTGGGACCTGGCGAAGGTGATAGCGCGCCGCGAACCTGTGCGGGAGGAAGGTTATTACATTGAGAACATAAGGCATTTACTCTCTGAATCTATCCGGACGCATATGATGTCCGATGTGCCGTTCGGGGTTTTTTTGAGCGGGGGGATAGACAGTTCAATGAATGTTGCGCTGATGAGCCGGCACACGCCGACGGTGCGCACTTTTTCCATTGCTTTCAAAGACCAGCCGAAATTTGACGAGTTTCAGTTTGCGCGCCAGATCGCAAAAGAGTTCGCCACAGACCATCACGAGGTTGTGATTGACGAAAAGGATTTGATTGATTTCATTCCGCAGATGGTGTTTCATCAGGATGAGCCGATAGCGGACTGGGTGTGCGTGCCGCTTTATTATGTATCAAAACTGGCGCGGGATAATAACACGATAGTCGTGCAGGTCGGCGAGGGGAGCGACGAACAGTTCAGCGGTTATGACAATTACATCAATATGCTTCACAATTACAGGGATTACTGGGCGCCGTATATGCGTCTGCCGCGTGCGGCGCGGTGGCTGCTGCTTCAGGCGGCGACGGCGCTGTCGCCTCATTCCTTCCGTGTGCGCAGGCGACTCGGCTACCTGCGCAAAGCCGTTCAGAATCAGTTTCCATTCTGGGGCGGGGCGATTGCTTTTCTTGATGAAGATAAAAAACCGCTGTTGAAGACAGCGGACAATGAAATTCGTTATCCGCTGCCTGTTCCGGATGAAGCGGAACTGGATGCCGCACTCGGTTACGATGTTGTCCAAGACTCAAAAAAAATGAGTTCTTACGATTTCATTGCGGCTTTTCTGCGGCGGCTTGAACTTGCGGGCGAAAAGAACGATCCGCTCAAAAAAATAATTTACATAGAATTCAAGCAGCGTTTATGCGAGTTGCTTCTGATGCGTGTTGACAAGATAACAATGGCAACCTCCGTGGAGTCCCGCGTGCCGTTCCTGGATCACAAGTTAGTTGAATTTGCGATGAGCATTCCGTCGGAGGTCAAAGTCAAGGGGCTGACGCCGAAATATATTTTAAAGAAGGCGTGCGAGGGGATAATCCCCGACAATATCATTTACCGCAAGAAGGTCGGGTTCGGCGCGCCTGTGCAGGAGTGGTTTTCAGGGCGGTTAGGCGATGAAATTGAACAGGGCATCATGAATTCAAGGCTGCGGACACGGGGACTGTTAAATTACGATTACATTCAGCAATTGGTTGACAAACACCGCAGCGGCGCAGGGAACTACACCTGGCAGTTATGGATTTTGTTCAATCTTTCGCGGTGGTATGATTTATGGATAGAGAAAGAAAGAATTTAGGTCAAGGTTGAGGTTAAAGGGGAAAAAATTAGCCACAGAGGGCACAGAGAATTCGTGTAAATTCGTGAAATTCGTGGATAAAAATAATGCTGAACAGTATTCGTGAACTTTTCAGATACCGCGAGTTGCTTTATTTTCTGACGCTGCGCGAGATCAAGGTGCGCTACAAGCAGACGATAATGGGTATTCTATGGGCGGTGCTCCAGCCGCTCGTTCTTATGGGAGTGTTCACGGTGATTTTTTCCATCATCGTGAAAGTTCCATCGGAGGGCATCCCCTACCCTGTCTTTTCTTATTCCGCTCTCCTGCCGTGGGTGTTTTTCTCCACTTCGCTGACGAGTGGTTCAATGAGCCTCGTGCAGGAAACCGCCCTG
>JBFMBQ010000395.1:0-4693 GCA_040755115.1 bacterium | reverse complement strand
TGTTTTTCAATTGTGGAAAACTTGAGAAAATTCCTATAGTATTAAATTAGCGCCCTACGGGCGATTAAAATGAACCACAGATGGACACAGATGTAGGGGCGACCGGCCGGTCGCCCCTACACGGGCGAAAGGAGATTTATTTATAATTCAGTCATAGTTCCGTATTCATACGCCCACGCAATAAGAGAGCAATCCGGCGAACATCAATGAGATTATCAATAACGCCTGCGACTGCAAATGTTGCGATAAGGACGGGGCTGAGTATCCCGACTGCAACCAGTATGCAATAGAGCAGCCAGTTGCCTCGGAGAAAAAACAGAAGAAGGGTAACACCCCAGAGATAATATATGCCTACAATGATGAAAGCGGCGGATGTGTTCTGCGACAGTGCTCCGAGAATGACGATTGCGGCGGCAACGAAGAAAAACCATTTCGGCGGCGGCATCTCATAGAAGTCAGGGACGGCATAATCAGTCTCAATAAGGATCAATTTCATAAGATGTTTGAGGAAGAGCGTGGAGAATAAAAACAGGGAAAGAAAGAGCAGGCTATAGATGTGGTTTTGTATCCACGGCACCATAAGTGCGATGCGGTCAATCGCTGCGGCGTTGAGATTCAATTTTTCCGCTGCTACAGTGAATACCTCAAGGAAAGAATTTATGGCGTTGTAAAGCCACAGGTCAACGGAGAACCTGCCGTTATCGGTCAGGAGAACCGGCTGTGATTTTATCAGGAGAAGCACGGTGAACAGGAGCGATAAAGAGGCGGGAAAGGCAAGCGCGCCGGGATACAGTTTGATTTTTTCCGCTGCTTTAAATACAAAATAGCAAATGAAAATGAAAATGACATAAATCGGTATATAGAATGACATGGATACGAAGGAATAAAAGAAGATCGCCCAGAATGCTATTTTCCACAAAAACCAGGGACTTAAAATCTGAACTGATGAAAATTCCCTGAGCCGCTTTATGGTAGAAGGACCGATGGGGAGAATAAAATACAGTATATCTCTTATTCCGAGTAAAAGGATAAGATTCAGTGTGAAGATCGCCAGTGTGTGGAAGAAAATTCTGAGAATGAAGGTTGAGAATTTAAAAATTGAAGTGTCTGCGATGAGGCGGTGCACCAGATAGTGGGGAATAAATCCCAAAAGAAAGACGGTGGAAGCAACAAACAGGACATAAAAAAGCGACCTGCGTAAAATGCGCGTGGCTAATTCCGGTTCTTCATGCAGGCGTTTATGCAAATGCGTCCATGATCGCGACAGGAAGGTGAGAATCTCTTCCAGTCCATAGAACAAAATGAAACATGCCGCTGAGATAAAGATAATGCTGAACAATATTTTCAGGATGTAAGGGAACATATCCGGCATTTCAAAATTTACTGTGTTAATTTCACAGTTCCGTCGGATGTATTAATAGTTGCGCGCCTGCCTTCAATCTGCACACCATGCAGTGAATGTGCGCCGATGAGCATAGGGACGCCGTATTCCCGCGCGGCGAGCGCAAGGTGCGAGACCACGCCGCCGCTGAGGGCGATTATACCGCAAGCCCTGTTCAACAGCACACTCATCCATGGCTCGCATCTGTCCACGAGAGCGATATCGCCTTGTTCCACCTTCTCTGCATCCGCCATTTCCGATATGCGCTTTATTGTTCCATCGCACACGCCGGGACTTGCCGGTATTCCATAGTATATATCACTTGCGGGCGTCTTTTGTTCAGCGGCGGGTGCGCTGTCAATTATTTTGCCGTCCTGTGAAAGGTGAATTATGGATTTTGCGACGGTTGCCTTTGCCGAGGTGAAATCCTGTCTGCGGGCTGCGATTTTCGCTTTGAGTCCATCTTCTTCTGCGATTGAAGTCAATTCATCAATTTCAAGAAAAAAAATTTCGTCAGGGACTTGCAGGATTTTTACAAACGGTTGACGGCGGGCGATTTCAAGAAGCAGTCTGCGTGCGAGCGACCAACCTCTGAGGAGGGCATATTTGACTTCTTCCCGCAGGGTTGCGTAAGTTTTTATGCGGTTGTATAGAAACCAGAACACCAAAAAATCCCAGGGGACGATGTTATGACCTTTGTGCTGCCATGAGAGCGATGTCAGTTTCGGCTGTGAGACTGCGGCGGCAGGGGGCGGCGGCGATGCCACAAGTGGTTGGAGAGCACCCGCGAAGATTTCGCCGCTCTCGCCGATCCGGGCGATAGAGAGGTCAATTCTGTCGCCGGGAGCAAGGAAACCGAAGCGGCGCAGATATTCATCCCATAGTTCCGCCGCTCTGATGCCGGCTGGTCTGCCTTTCGGATTTTCACCGGAAGTATATTCGTGACGGAGGGCGGAGAGCAACTGGTTCAGCGAACGGTTTCGCTCAAGGACAATGCAGTCCAAACGATAGACGGGCAGTGAGCGGGAGGCGTTGCGAGGGACGCCGATGGCAGTCATCATCTGTTCAAACAGGTATGAGAGCGTTTGAAACAGATGAGCGGCGGTGGTTTGGTGCATCATGCCCTCGCCCTGCATCTGAGTGTTCAGAGTTTTCAGTGTATTTATCAACTGATCTGTAGGGTGTGCGGCAAGGTTCTGCTGTTCAATGCCAGTGATAAAATTATTAAAAACATAGAGGAATTGCCGTGCGGACGGCGCCTGCCGAATGGACAAATCAATGAATTTGAGAAATTGCAGGAAAGTCGGGCGAAGGGACACGATGACACGGCTGATGGTGATGAAGTCGGCGTAAAAATGGCAGTTGATTTTTTTCAGTAGTCCCGATGGGAATTGAGTTTTTATATATTTTTCCAAAGGGGCAGTGATGATTGAATCAAGCGGGCGGACGGAAGTGATCAGTGAGACAGTCATTGGAGAGAGGGGTTCGTGCGGTGTTTCAATCATGCCGGTGGCGATGAAGGTTGAGACTGGCGGCAATGCGGTCAGGGGGCGGAGTTGAAGGAAATAGAGATGTCCGTTGCTGATAAGCCACTCTACTACTGGAACATACTCTAATCGCAGCGAGAGACTTCGGAGATTATTGACGATATTTTGCAGGAGAGGGAGTTTTTCGTTGTGCGGGATGTGAGGGAAATCAATGGCGATGTTGATCAAAACCGTTTCAGTTATATCCTTCGCTGCGTATTCCGGACTGAGGGGTGAATACTGAGGACTAGTGGTTATATCAATAACGAATTCTTCTCTGAAGCCTGTGGCGGGGTTGGCGGCGGCGGCGGCGCCGATTATTTCCGGGGGGAGGAAGAGTTGAATGATGAGGGAGAGGCGCGGTTCATGGGGGATGCCGATATGAATTCTGTATTGGGTCGCACTTTCCGACCAGAAAGAGCACCAGCATTCGCGGACAGCGTTAAGGAGATTTCCGAAGCCCGAGCACCTGATGGAGATGTATTGCCCTGGTGCAAGGTGTTCGCGGGTGTCTTCGCCGCCGAATGAAGAGCGGACGATAAGGGAGGCATCGGCTCCGGAGCGCAGAATGAAACTGAGATACACTATATAAAGTCGTAAGCAAGGAAGGATCGGGAATCGTCCGCGGCGGATTTCAGCGGTTGTTTCCTGATAGAGATCATTCAGTTTTTCGGGGGGCAGATTTGATGTGTCAGGGGGTGTGATGCGGTTGTGCCGCGTGAAATGTTCAAACAATTTGCAGGAGACGGCGAAGCCGTAAGGGATGGGGAGTTTTGCTCTGGCGAGTTCGCCGAGGGAGGCTGCCTTGCCGCCATAGAGGTCGTGCTGCTGCGATGACAGACGGGACAACTTTGCGGTGAGTCCTCGCGGCTGGCGTTTTTGAAGATGTTTTACAGTGGTGAAACCGATGCCGACTACAGTCAGGGCAATCGTTATTTTCAGATACAGGGGGAGTGTTTGTAATATGGAAAGTGCGTTCAGTAAGGCTGCGACTGCGGTAACGAGTGCGAAATAGATGAGAAAGTAGAACAGGGCGGAGACGACGAGGACGAAAGAGGGCACGAAGAATGCCAGGAAGAAATATGTTTCGGGCAGAGGTAATTTGTTGAAGACACGAAAGATGAAGAAAATGTCATGGTGTGGAAAAGTCATTAAAGATATTGTATTTTTAATTTTATAAAAAATAAACTATTACCTCTTGCGACTATCCCTGCGTGGAACTTTATTGTGCTAAAATAAAGTTCAGAGGATTTATTATATGGGAAAATCGGAATTCAATCCCAGAAAGAGGAAAAGGCTGGGCAGGCGGATTGTTATTGTTCTGATTGCGTTCTGGTGCATAGCCTTTTTTGTGAACCGAGCGGTGTGCAGGAAAGCCTACACAGCATTGCTTGACGGCGACCTGCGCCGCGCTGAGAGGATGACCTGGCTGATTTCGTTTTACGAGCCGGTCTTTTTTCTTAACCACAGGGGAATGGGGAGGGCTGGTCTGCGGCGGGCGTTCAGGGAGACAGATGAGCAGATCAAGGAGGCGAGGTTGAAATTTGCGATTGAAACGGGCGGTTCCATTGTATCGCCGCCTGCGGGAGCGGACGGTATGGTTTACTTTGGGAACAATGCGGACATGCTTTACAAGGTCAGAGCCGATACTGGCGGGGTGGTGTGGAGGTATCGTGCGGGGGGGGATATTGAGGCGAAGCCGCTGACAGCGGATGGCAAAGTCTTCGCTGCTGCACATGATGGGATTCACGCTGTGGATGATGCGACGGGTAAAAGGATATGGCAT
>JBFMBQ010000394.1:0-4149 GCA_040755115.1 bacterium | reverse complement strand
AGACAATTATTTTCCGTCAAGGTTTGAGTAGTTTAAGCAGATAGATTGTTGTTATATTTTTCCCTGTTAGAGCGGTTCTTGAATAGAAATGCAGTTGCTCATAAATCATTCCTGCTGCCGCAGGAATGACAAAATGGATAGATCATCGGCTTTTCTTAGAGATTACTTTTTTTAGTTTCTTGCAGATTCTTGAGAAATTCCTTCCAGTCGGCTTCCAATTCGCCCAGTCTCTTCGTCCCGATAAATTCTCCAATTGTCTTGTCCCCGCCGCGAAGAAGATGTTTGACATAGTCCACGAATATTTTCTCGTTCTCCCTGGTTGAATGAAGAAACAGCGAAACCATCATCCATGATTGCGCATATCCGAGCGCCCTTTGAAATTCATTCTGATAATTCATTACTTCAAAATCCCTGTAATCAATCTCAATAAATTCCTTAAACGGCATAAGATGCCCAAGATGCAATGCCTGCATCAAAATAGTCAGCAATCCCCCATCGCTCCTCCCGTATTCAAACGAATAGTCCTCTTTCAGTCCAAGCATTAAATATACCGCAAGCCCTTCGTTCAACCACAGCGGTGTCCTCATGATATGATGCCCTATTATGTAATGAACTGTCTCATGCAGAATCTCTTTATAAATCTCAAATTCAGTTCTATCTCCCTCGTAAATTACAATCTCGTCCAAATATCCAATATAAAACGCTCCTCCCCTCTGTTTGGCTCCCAACTCATCCATATACTCGTTGAATCCTTTTTCGGTCTTGAATATTTTTATCCACACTCGGGGTTCTTCTTCCTGAAACTTGAAATCAAATTTCCCCTCCATAAAATCCTTTGGTGTTTTGTACATACCATCAATCTTTTTCTCTATCTCCGTTCGGAACTCTTTTCCAACAAATTCTATATCGTAATATTTGGTTTTGACCCTTTTTGAATCTTTGTAAACAAGCCTCACCGCCTGTGACCGGCTCAAAAACCGCTCCATCGCGGTCGCTAACTGGTTCAGTTCGCTTTGTAACTTTTCATTTTCTTTCTTCAGCCGCTCGTTCTTCCTCGTAAGATTTACTATTTCCCGCTCAAAACTTTTTACAACGATCTCCTTCTCGCTGACAGCATCCTGCATATCGGTTCTGTATTTAGTTATGCCGAGATAAACCAAACCCGCAAGGATCACCACAAGCAATACTCCCGGAAGGAACGGTTTCAGCCTTTTCCTTTTATTGCTCACAATTGATTTGCCTGCCGGCATTGTCTCCGCTTGTCGGTACGCACCTTCGCCCTCGTGAAACTGCCTTCCGCATCCGGTGCAGAATTTCATACCAGCGATGGGGACAGGCTTACCGCAAAATGGACAATTCATATTCTAAAACTCCTATATCACCCGCCTTGTGCAGATACTTGCTTGACCTGCTATGAGGGTATCAATATTATACACAGCGACCTCTGAAAAAATCACTCCACATGACAACATGTGTGCCGCCCCCAGGCTTATTTGGGCGTGTTTCCATCATTAAGAGATGCAATGTTATAAAAAGATCCGCTCATTTCAGATTATTATAAACCAAGCAGTTTTACCGCATTATCGTGAAGAATTTTTTGCCTCAGGGTTTCGGCGCCTTCCGTCGTCAGAAGTATGTTTGCGAGCGGATAGGCTGCATGGTAAAAGGGCCAGTCGGAGCCGAACAGCAGTCTGTCGTGATTGACCTTTTCAAATATGCGCTCAAGGTTGCCTATCGGCTGCCCGCTCAATTCAAGGTAAACATTTTCAAACTCCACTGCGTAGTCTATTGCCTGCTGGCAGCCGTCCATCATGCCGCTGTGTCCAAGTATGAAGGGCGTGCCTTCGGCTGCCTTTATCGCTTCTCTGAATCTGTCCATTCGCGCGAAATTCTGCATAAATTTCGGTTCCTCTCCTGATGCATTTGTGTGGCTCAGAATCGGCAGTTTGTATTTTACGCACATATTGAAAAGTTTAAGAGATCTTTCGTCATCAGGTGCGATTGTCAGAAAGACAGGGTGAAACTTCAGTCCTTTTGCGCCTGCTGCGATGTGTTTTTCAAGTCTTTCTTCAAACCGCCCGTGCGCGGGATGAATGCAGCAGAAGGGGATCAGCCGTTCCTCGTTTTTCACGCTGTCAAGTATCAGTCCCGAATTCCTGAACAGAAAACGCACTTCTATTGCAAGCACAACGCTCTTTGTGATTCCCGTATCGTCCATTTCACGCAACAAATTTGGTATCGTGTGGCTCTGCGCCCATTCCGACCCGAAAAAAGATGCGCCTATAAGGTGTCTTTTCATTTTCTTCTTATTTTCTTCCGTGAGGTTTCTGAACGCATAATTCTCCAGATCAATAGGATTGCCGCGCATCGGAAAATAATGAAATACCTCATCCGTTTTTCTCCACAGGTCAATTTTTCCCCTGAACAAATACGACAATCCGATATGTGTGTGGAAATCAACGATCTTCAATTGGAGTTCAGGATTTATTTTGAGATGCTCCGATTCATCCAGATGGAAATAAGGCAACTCTATCAGGGCGAGGCAGTCGGTAAAGTTGGTTTTAAATTTTTCTTTCATTGTTTCATGCCCGCGATTTCAGGTAAACTATAACATGTTTTTACAATAGAATATCTGGGGACAAATCAATGATCAAGAGGGAGGAATTATAAATGAAGCGCGGATGGATTTTACTTGTTATTCTTGTATTCAGTTTATTGTGTGCCCTGCCTCCGGCGCAGGCGAAAGCCGATCAGACCGACGAGGTAAGAAAATTATGGAATGAAATTAGAAAAAAATGGGACACCGAAGTAAATAACTACACGACCAATATCTTCAGTTGGGCATACCGCACGAAATGGTATATTGATCACCTTCCGCCTAAGGAACTCCTTGATGAGAGCGGGAAAAAACTTGAGGAAGACTGGGTTTACAGGATATACGGCGTGAAATTCAAGAAGCCTGGCAAGGTTTTGTTGTCTTATGACTACTCGGAACATGAGCCTCTGGATAAAGGCTCGCTCATAAACAGGGCGATCGCTTACACCTTGAAATACATACCCGGCGCGCTGCTGAACTACGGCTGGCTGGATGAGGAAAAGATATATGTGAAATTTCCGTATGTCGGCACGAGGGAAGTCTTAAAGATGAAAATACCAATACAATGGCGGGTGATGATGACTGCGCTGGTCATTGCATCAAGAAACGAAGTGTATTGGAAATTCCCGAAAGATCTTAAAGACCCGCGCGGCAGCGATATCACGATGGTCATCATCGGCAAGACGATGGATAAATTTGAACACTATTTCAAGATAGATGACGGCACGGTGGAATCGTATCTTACGAAAGCGCCCCGCCTGTCAAAAGATTATTACAAACTAAAAAAAGACGGCTGGGTTGAAATGAAGAAGGGGGCGTTAGACAGGGAGCCGAAGGAATTGCTGATGATTACTTTGATAGACCGCAACATTGAGCGATGCCGCGGCGTCAATAAGAAAGTGGCGTTCATTGACCCTGAGATGAAGATGTTTGTGGGATACCAGGAATATGAGAACGACAAACTGGTGGGCGTTTATCACTTTTACAATATTGAGGTTAATGTGGATTTGCCTGATAAACTGTGGAGCGATTATTTCAAAGATCGCAAAATATCGGACAGGAAGTAAACATTAAGTCTGGTGCAAAGAGTGCAATGTGCATGGTATGTAGTAGCCAGCAACCAGCAGCCAGTAGCCAGGGATCGGGTAAGATGGTAGACGGTAGAAGTGAGATGATTTTAATCGTTTCCCGTCTTTCATCTACCGTCTTCCATCACCGGTTGCTGGCTACTATTTACTGGCTGCTTTTTGCGCTGACATCAATCTTAACCTTGTTACTTTATGGTCAGATTGCTGTCGGAACGCCACAGGAAGAATGCCGCAGCAGCGGTGCGATTGCATACACTTCAGGTAATAAATTGCTTATTGGCAATAAATTCATTGAGCGCATCATAGAAATAAATGATGGACATGCGGCGACGGTTAAAATGGTAAATAAAATTTCAGATTCTGTCCTACAGCCTGTGAAGGAAGAATTTGTGGTTGCTTTTATGAATGGCTCACTCGCATCGGCATCGGAGTTTGAATACGAAAAAAGTTTTGCTGAAAGTATGG
>JBFMBQ010000393.1:0-3651 GCA_040755115.1 bacterium | reverse complement strand
CATTTTAGTGAAATGAATACGCTTTGTTAGAAATTGTAAAAATTGTAGGGCGGCATCTCCTTATGCCGCCGTTCTTCGGCGCGGTGCGGAGACCGCGCCCTACAGCACTTCACTTGGCTAAAATGTTACAATTTTTTTAAGATTTTTATAGCAAACAGCATATTCAATCTTTATGTATGAATAACTCTTGTTTCTGTTTCAGTTTTGTTTTCACTTGTCTGAAAATTTCATCCGTGCGATCAATATCTCTCTCATTAATCGGTTTATCGCTGAAACTTGCTTTGTTATAAATATCTTCAATTTCGCAAATAGAGGCAGAGAGGGCGGGGTCTGAAATTCCGCTTATTTCCGCCAGTAATCTGCTGGGCGGCAGCGGGCAGCCCTTTTTTATAAGATGTCCACGCACCCTGAAATAGTTATCGTAGATTTTTCGTTGCTGCCATGCGGCATCTGATTTAAGCCGCAGTGAGTTATACAGCCGTATTGATAAGAATAATATTACGATGATCCCGAGAGTCGTTAGAACGAATGAAACGGCTGCTTTTGAACGGACGCGCATACCTTTAAGTTGCGAGAAGGCGGCAGTTCCCCAATTTTTAAGTCTGATGCCGGCGCTCGCGAAATATTTATCAAGAAAGAAGGTCAGCGGTGTGATTTCTTTGGCGTAGAGCGCGCCCTCAGGTCCGGCAGGCGTGGCGTCAAATGTGATCCAGCCGACTGGCGAGAAGTAAAGTTCCGTCCATGCATGAGCGTCCGTCCCGAAAACTTCAAAGTAGCCCGTTATAGGGTTGTATCTGCCGGGATTGAAACCCGTAACGAGACGCGATGGGATGCCCACGCTGCGAGCGAGGAGAGTGAAAGCGGATGCAAAGTGCTCGCAGTAGCCGCGGCGCGAGTTGAACAGAAAATGTTCCACCACATCTTTGCCGCGCGGCGCGGGCGGTGTGTCAAGGTCGTATTGATAATTTTTTGTAAGAAATTGTTTCAAACGAAGCGTGCTTTCATAAGGTGTTGCGGAGTCGGAGGTGATCTCACGCGCCAATCTCTGGACTGATGCTGGAACATTTTTTAGACCGCAGTAAGGTTTATGCACAGGGAAGGCGCATGATGCAGGCGACCGCTGTAGGAGCCGCTGGTTAAAATCAGGCACCTTTGAGATCACTGTATAGATAGTTCCGTCCCATAACACGGATGGTGCGCGCAGGGCGTGGTTTTTGTCCTCAACAAGTTCCGGTATCGGGAAATATATTTCCCAGGGGATGTAGGCAGTGTAAACAATATTCGGCATATCGTGTTCAAAGTAGTAGGTCTGGTAAACTTCCCGTGAGAAAAGAGATGCCCCTGTTTGCAGCCGTGAGTCCCTTTCAAGCATAATGTGCGGACCGCCGTCTCTGTTCACAACCTGTGTCCCTTCAATATCTGTCATCTTCCAGCCCGTCCCTGTGTAGTTTTCAAAGACGAGCCCGCGGTGATAGTTTGCATAAATTGTCTTGACCCTCATCAGCAGTTTCTTTGAGAGCCGTCCGCGCGCATTCAAATTTATATAAGGAACGAACCCGAAATAAGCATCGCCGGATTCAAGATATTCCATCTCTGTTGCGAAGTCTTCCGCGCCAATGCCCTCAGGCAGATGCCCGAGGCGGCTGGGCATACGCGGATAGATCAACTCGCCCTGGAAGTTTTTCACCATCTGGCGCAGCCTGCCCGATACAGGTAACCCCGACAGCGCATGGGTTTCAAATCGCGGAATAAGCAGGAAGAAGATCGGGAAGCCGAGTGCGAGCAGACCTACTGTGATCAGAAGAAGCGTCCCCAGACCGGCGGGATTGCCGACAACGCTGCCGCCTTCTGTGATTTCTTGTAGGTGGTAAAGTATGAGCATGAGGAGTGCGATAATGATGAATGCTGCGAGGAAGGCGCCGAATACGAGCGAACGGCTCAGCACGCCGCCTACGCAGATCATCATGAAGGCGGCGAGGATGGAGTAGATAAGGTCTTTGCGGCGCGGCAAGTCAAAACTGTGGAGCACCTGGAGGTAGATGAGCATTTCGGTGAGAACCAGAATGTGGTCTTCAAGCGTGTATATCATTCTATATATATGGATAATGCCGATGGCGATGACGGCGAGCGTGAGCAGGAATTTTACCCATGTATTGGTGAAGCCGCGTCTGAGGTAACTGAAGGAATATCCCGCTGTTATGCCCACAAGACCAATGAGCATCGGGCGGAAGAGTTCGTTATAGTAAGCGGAGACGATAATCCCCATCGCCACAGTGGCGTAGGTTATCGCTCGCAGCCGGACCGAGTGTTCAGTATCTGCGCCGTCGCGGGGGCGGTTCATTAATCTGAGTAACTGATGCCTTGCGCTGTCCTGCATATCCTTATTATTATATAATCGCAAAAATTCTGCGCAAAATGACATGACCTCAGGAACTCGTAGTTCGCAGATCGGGAATCGGGAAAAAACGGAAATATTTATAACCCGAACCCCGAACTACGATCTGCGAGCACCGGAGTCTCTTCGGTTCTGCCTGTGCCATGTTTAGTGTTTTTTTCAAGTATTATGATATAATTTATAATGATAGGATATGTGGGGTTAAGTTGGAGAAAAGATCGTAATTGTTATGAAGATACGCTTCTGGGGCACACGCGGGAGTATTCCGGCGCCAGCGCACAACACGGTTGAATTCGGCGGCAATACTTCCTGCGTTGAAATCATCCTGAAAGGCGGCGATTCCATTATATTAGATGCCGGCACGGGAATCCGTCCTCTCGGCATTGATTACCTGTCACGCAACGGCGCACCGCGTACACTCCACCTGATGATTTCACATGTTCACTGGGACCATATTCAGGGCTTCCCCTTCTTTCTACCTGCCTATCATCCCGATTTTACTATTCATATTTATTCGCACCTGAATATGCAGAAGACACTCTCATATCAGATGACCCCGCCGTTTTTCCCGGTAACGCTTGATGAGATGAAATCTAACAAGATTTTCCATACCTTAAATTTCGGGGCAAAATTCAAGGTGGCGGGCGCAACGGTCAGAACCCACGAACTCAACCATCCTCAAAAAGTCAGCGGCTATCGGATTGAAGAAGACGGGAAGGCGATCATTTATTCAACCGACACCGAACCGGCTGGCGGCAGCCATCCCGGAACACTTGAGACCTTTGTTAAAGGCGCCGACCTGATGCTTTTTGATGCCCAGTATACTCCGCAGGAGTATATCCAGGGGAAGGTCGGCTGGGGACATTCCACTTACAGTGATGCCCTCCTTCTTGCGAAGGCGGCGGGAGTGAAAAAACTTGTCCTTTACCACCACGACCCCACACACGATGACGATTTCATCAGGAAACTTGAGGAAAAAGCAAAGGGCGATTTCCCCGATACCGTCGCCGCAAGAGAGGGAATGATAATAGAAATCTGATTTTGAATTATGAAAATCAAGAATATTTTATCGGGCGTGGATTTGCGCAGAATTCAAAATTGTTTTTCCAATCTGTGTTCATCCGTATTCATCTGTGGTTCAATCTTTTCAATTCAAAATCCGCACTTCGCACTCCGCACTCCGCCTCGCTCCTCGTCACTCCGCACTTCGCACTCCGCACTCCGCAATTCAACGAACGGCTTCACTATTATTGAAC
>JBFMBQ010000392.1:0-11369 GCA_040755115.1 bacterium | reverse complement strand
GGGGAAACATTCAATGGTGATCTCGCTCATGTTCTGCTGAACGATGCCCCCTTTCTTCTTGACAGATTCAGAGTTGATGAATTCAACAGAAATGCCAACTTCAACTTTTTTATCAAGGGAGATACGCAGCAGGTCGGCATGGAGTAGTTCGCGCGAGATTGTTGCGTGTTGTATTTCCTTGAACATGGCGAGTTGGGGCGGCTCGCTGGAATTCTCAAATGACAGTGAGACGACAGTGTGTTCACCCCCTTCGGCGGCGATTGTCCGCTGAACAAAACGCTTGTCAAGGGAAAGCGGCAGGGGCGGTTTGCCTTCGCCATAGAGCACTGCCGGCAGCCGTCCCCCCTTGCGCAGCGCCCGGACAGCCGATTTTCCAGTGGCGTCTCTCAATTCGCTCTTCATTTCAATCGGTTTCATTGTTTTTCCTCCTGTTAATCCTGTTAATCCCGTAAATTCTGTCTATATCTTAATGAAAAAGTTCGCTGATTGATCTCTGCTCAAACCCGCGAAGGATGGCTTCAGCGAAAACATTCGCTACAGAAATAACTTTAATTTTCTTGTTTCTTTTTTCCGCCGGTATCGGAATGGTATCGGTAACAAGAACTTCCTTCAGGAAGGAGTCTTCAATTTTCTGGATGGCGCTGCCCGAGAGGACAGGATGGGTGCAGAAGGCTGTGATTTCTTTCGCCCCCTTCTCCACCAGAGCCTTTGCGCCTTCAACGAGCGTGCCTGCGGTGTCAACCATGTCATCTATCATAACGCACCTGTAACCCTTAACAAAACCGATGATCTTGTAGACTTCCGTCTTGTTTGGTTTGGGGCGCCGCTTTGAGATAATGGCGAGTTGGGAATTCAGCCGGTTGGCGATGTCGCGAGCGCGCACAACGCCGCCCACATCGGGTGAAACGATAACAGTTTTCTTGCCGCCGATGCCATGCTGCTTAAAGTAATTGACAACTGTAGGAGTAGAAGAAAGGTGATCTACAGGTATGTTGAAAAAGCCCTGAATGGATGCAGCGTGAAGGTCCATAGCGAGCACTCGGTCAACGCCTGAAGTTTCAAGCAGGTTGGCTATAAGTTTCGCCGTGATGGGTTCGCGCGGCTTGACTTTTTTGTCTTGCCTCGCATAACCGTAATAAGGGATAACCGCTGCGATAGCGCGTGCGGATGCGCGCTTCAGGGCATCGGTCATGATCAGAAGTTCCATGAGGTTATCGTTCACCGGATGGCATACCGGCTGGATGATAAAAACATCCTTCCCGCGCATGCTCTCATGCTCGTCTATTTCAATGCGGATTTCGCCGTCGCTGAAGGTTGAAACCTCCAGTTTGCCGAGTTCAAGGTTTATGTGTTTCGCAATTTTCTGGGCAAGTTCTTTGTTTGCATTGCCCGTTACGAGACATAGTTCCCGTTCAACCATATATCTCGGATTCCTTGCCTTACGCATTGCAAATCTCCGTCTAATCCCATAGTTACATAAATTCTATAAACGGCTTGATTATTCTAAACAAAAAATTAATAAAGTCAAATCAGAGTTGATGATCTGCGAGGAGTGAAAAAATGCCATCTGATCACTGGCTATTATCAACTCCCCAGACCTCGTGAAAAGCAAGTTTTGTAAGCAGTTCGGAGTTAGTCATATCAAGCGTAATCGGGGTGATTGAAATAAAACCGTTCTGGATTGCGCTGTAGTCGGTGGCATCGCTTGGTGAGGACTCACGGATGAGCGTTCCGGTGATCCAGAAATAGGCGTTGCCGCGCGGGTCGGTGCGCTTGTGCAGGACATCCTCGTAGCGGCGCGTCCCGAGCGCAGTTACCCGGAAGCCGCGACATTCATCTTTGCGCACCGGGGGCACATTTATATTCAGGATGGTTTTTGGGGGCAGATTCTGTTCAATTATCTGGGGGGCGATGGCGGCGGTGAAGTGGGCGGCGAGGTCAAATTCATCAAAATCGTATTCTGCGATGGAGACGGCGGCAGCGGGCTTGCCTAACAGAGCGGCTTCCATCGCGGCGGCGACAGTGCCGGAGTAAAGTATGTCCTCGCCGAGGTTCGGACCGCTGTTGATACCTGAGATCAGCAGGTCGGCATCGGGCAGGACCTCAAGCAAGCCTAACATAGCGCAGTCGGCGGGTGTGCCGTTGGAGTGATACACCTCAATATTTTTCTCTTCAAGCGGTTTTTCTCGGCGCAGGCGCAGCGGCTTGTGGAGGGTTACGGCATGGCTGATAGCCGAGCGCTGGCGTTCGGGGGCGACTATCTTGACTTCCGCGCTTTTAGCAAGTTCACGCGCCAGCGCCCATAAGCCTTTGGCATAGTAACCATCGTCATTTGTCAACAATATTTTCATTTATTTCAATCATCTGTAAGATTTGCCCACGAAGAATACTAAAGGAGAAAAATATTAACCCTCGTGTCCCTCGTTGATCATTTTTCCAACACTCTCATTACCGCCCGTCCTGCTATCACTCCTGACGCGGATGCCTGCACAAGGCTGCGTGTGATGCCCGCGCCGTCTCCGATAGCATAAAGCCCTTTTATCTCGGTCTCAAGGGTTTGCGTTAATTTCAAGCGCGACGAATAGAACTTCACTTCCACTCCATACAGGAGCGTATGCGGCGAATTTATGCCGGGCGTTACCTGATCAAGCGCCTCAAGCATCTCAAGAATCCCCTTGAGATAGCGGTAAGGCAGGACGAAACTCAAATCGCCCGGCGTCGCCTGCTTGAGCGTTGGAGTTACGGTGGACTTCTCAATCCTGCCTGGCGTGGAACGCCGCCCCATCTGTAGGTCGCCCAGACGCTGCACGATAACTCCGTCGCCGAGCAGGTTTGCAAGGCTGGCGATGAACCGCCCATAGGCAATTGGCTCGCGGAAGGGCTTGGTGAAACTTGTGCTCACAAGAACGGCAAAATTCGTGTTGTTGGTTTTTTTGCTGGAATAACTGTGCCCGTTGACAGTAATCACGCCGTTGTTTTTTTCAATAACGACCTCGCCGTGCGGGCACATGCAGAAGGTGCGGACGGCATCATCAAAGGAGCGCGATGTGAAAAGAAATTTTGATTCATAGAGTGAGCCTGTCAGAAAATCCGTTACCGCCGCTGGCACTTCCACCCTCACGCCGATGTCAACCGGGCTTTGCTCCCGTGTAAGTTTCAGCCTGTCGGCTTCCTTTGATAACCAGTCGCTGCCCTCGCGTCCGGGTGCGGCGAGCACATAATCAGAGAACAGTTTTTCATCCCCCGCCTGGACGCCCTGAACTTTTTTCCCATCGGTTAATATTTTTGTAACGGGTGAATTGAAGCGGACTTCAAGTTTCCCTTTCATATACTTTCTGATTTTGCTTAGAAGAGGGAAGCAGTTTTCAGTGCCGATATGTCTGACTCTTGACGGGACGAGTTTCAGGTTAGCGTGCGCAGCCTTTCTCTGAATGAGCGCAATGCGGTCGGCATCCATGCCGTAGAGGAATCTCGGTGCGCCGAAGCGCAGATAGGTATCGTCCACATAATCAATCAGTTTCTGAAGTTCATCAGTTGGGATGAAATCGGACAGTGAGCCGCCGACGAGGGGTGAAAGGTTCAATTTGCCGTCGCTGAAGGCGCCCGAGCCGCCCCAGCCGCAGAGGATTGAAGCGGGGTCGGTGCGGTCGCGCTCGTGCAGGTCGCCGCCTTTGTCAAGCAGAAGGACACGAAGCCCCTTTGCGCTCAGTAACTCAAGCGCAGCGAAAATCCCCGCAGGACCTGCACCGATGATTATGGCGTCGTATTTTTTAGTTTTCATGGATATTCAAGAAAAGAGATAAATTTTATCCTGAATTATTCATACAGAGTGTTTGTTCACCTTCGGTGAAAATCCTTTTCCAAAAACTCTCACACCTTTGGGTGAGCCTTTGCATAGTGAGTATGAATAATCCAGTTTATATGTTATCATTTCCCCATAATAAATGCATCAACCAGCGCTATGGATGTCGGCACCAGCGATTTCCTGTTTGATCTGACGAACTTTTTTAATTCACTCACAGGCACGAACACGGGTGATTTATATTCTTTTGAATCGCGAAATTTTTTGATGATTATTTCCTTTCTGGCGTCAACTGAAATCCTGCAACAAATATCATAAACCTTGTCTTTCGTGTCTAAAACAATTGCAAATTCAGAAATATCCATTATGCAATCGTTTGACAAGCCAGTCTCCTCTGCAAATTCGGATAACAGTTTTGATTTATAATCTACGATTCCATTTTCATCGGCACATTCCCTGTCAATCCCCCCGGACGGCACCAACTCTAAAAAACCGCGATACTCTGTGGTATCTCCGCCTCTTTCAGCAAAGACCGCATTTTCCACTCCGGAATCTGAAAAAATAATTATCCCGCTTACCCCTATCGGTTTAATACCGAGTTCTAATTCAGGATGTCTCCTCTGCACTATGAAATGTTTGTATTCAACGAAACTCCCCCTCACTTCTATCCCGGTCCGACGCTTTTCAAGCCCGACAAAGTTTAGAAGTAACCCGTTGAATAATTTACCGCCGCTCTCCTCCACTGCCTCACGCCATATTTTTTCTATTGCAGCCCTGTTTCTGGCGAGCCTTTTATCACGCGCCCGATCCGCCGTCCACCTTACCACTATATTCCCGTAACCGATGATCTCACAATCAGTTCTATGCTTTTTCACTGCAATGACTCCAGAACGGGCAGGATTTCACTCAAATGAGTTATCACAACGCTTGCTCCAGACCTTGTCAATTCTTCTTTTGAATGACTGCTTGCTAACCCTATTACAAATATGCCTGCATCACCGGCTGATTTTATTCCATTTGGAGAATCTTCTATCGCGGCAGCCGCTTCTGGACATATTTTTGCTTTTTTCAGGGCGGCATTATATATATCAGGCGAAGGTTTTGCCATTTTTATTTCGTTTCCGAAAACATAGTCCTGAAAATATTTATTCAATTTATGGTGTTCAATAAATTCAAGCGCAAGCCCTCGTTCTGCGGCAGTAACGAGCATCAATTTGTAATCTTTGTTTAATTCCTGCAAAATATTCTCCGCCCCGTCCATCGGCTTGACATATTTCTTATACACATCTGCAATTTTTTTTCTATACAAACCCAGCAGAACATTCTCATCCCCATCTAATTCATGCCGATCTTTTAACTCCGAAACAATCTCCGTCAAAGAAAAACCATTAAGTTCTTCAAATTCTTCCCTCTTATCACTCGCCCCAAATTCACCAAGAAAATCTTTATATATGCGATACATCCATGGGATGCTATCCGCAAGTGTGCCGTCAAGGTCAAAAAATATCCACTTAAATCGTTTATTAATCTCCAAAATGTCTAACTCCAGCGCATAGTAATTGAAAACTTTAGTATAACTTAATTCATGGGAAAAGGTCAGAGGAATTCAAAAAGATCTGCACCTTTAATATCAAAAATTATGTTTAGTATTTTTAGCGGCAAAATATATTATAAACTGGGTAGAGCGGATTTGAACTGCCAAGTACACGCCTCCACAGAAAAAACCTTAAACTGTATTAATGGTTATTCATACCTTTGTCTTATAGACTAACAACCTCAACATCTATTCTATCCTTCACATTGTGTTCTTCCTTAAGAAGATTATCTATCTCGTCAAGAATTGTTGCGTGAAAGTATCGTTCACCGCATTCAGAACAAACTTCCGCTTCAACATTTTCAACTATGTACAACTTGCCGTGAAGCCAGTGGTGCTTCCTCACTTTCTTTTTTACTGTCTGACCATCACAAAATTCACAAATCATATTCCCTCCAATAATGCATACACAGTTATTATTATAAGACCATTATCTTCTTTTAATCTACAAATAACATTGATCGGTCTTCCATCTTTTGCTGGGCCTTCAATTCTATACCTTGTTCTCCTCACATCCCTCGTCAATTTCTTTTCAATTTTTCCTTTCAGGATAGCATTTTCAATATCTTCCCGCTCCAATCTATCATCCGCCATCTCGTCTTCAGCGTGTGATGAAAGATAATATTCACGATCAAGAATCTTCTGCCGTATTCTTTGTATTTTTGTCATTCAGCGTGGATTTATGTATTTTACAAGTGCCCCAAGATCATCAGCGGCTTCACGAGACCAGATTACTTTCCGAGCCATTTTGATATTCTCTTTTCAACTTCCTCTTGGGTACAAATTCGTCCCTCTTCAGCATCTTTCAAACCGCGCTTAACCTTTTGAATAACATATAAGTGGTATTGAATATCTTCCAATGAGCAATCATCTGGTAAACGAGAAAGAAGTTTTTTTACTTCCTGTTTTGCCATCTGCATGTTTATTCCCCCAAAATAATGAAGTTTTTAAGTTGTCTTTAGAAAAGGTTCATCTATAGGGAAAAACGCCTTAGGTTTGAACTTCCGAATTTTTCCTAATCTTAAAAATCGGGGAGAGCGGATTTGAACCGCCGACCCCACGCCCCCCAGACGTGTGCGCTAACCGGACTGCGCTACTCCCCGAAACATGGTTATCTTTACATCTTTCCTTGATATTAATTCTTTTACTTGCTTTCCAATTTGTCAAGTGTAGTAGGTAGTAGGCAGCAGGGAGGGATTTGAAAGAAGAAATTTCCAAGCAATTAAAAAAAACTGTAAAATTTCATGTTTTGCACTTTGCATCCTGCATTTTGTAATCAAGTTGTCAGTTTTTGGACAACTTGTTAAGATATAATGTTAATTAGAGTGAAAGGGCAACATAAGATCAACCTTCCGTCCGCGAGTCCAGAACTTAATATTCTTTTTCTTCACATACCCAAAAAGAATTACTTTGCAGGGCGGCTTGTGTCGTATCACATTATGATACTGCCGTTGGGGTTTGTGCCGCTTGCGGCGCTTGCGGAGGCGGCGGGCTGCCGAGTGCAGATTGTTCATACGGGTGTTGAGGAAATCGTGAACCCTGATTTTTCCATAGAAAGTTACATTGCTGAATGGAAACCTGATGTTGTGGGGTTGTCAATACACTGGCATCCGCAACTTTATGAATCGCTTCAGGGGATAATAAAGATTAAAACAGCACATCCAGGAATTAAGATTTTAGTTGGAGGGATGACTGCTGCTGCTTTTCACAGGGAGATTATGGAGAGATATTCTCATGTTGATTATGTAATACGCGGCGACGGTGAGGTTCCGCTGGAGAGTCTTATAAGTGCTCTGCGTGGGGATTCTTCGCTGGGGGATGTGCCGAATCTGACCTGGCGCGATGATGAAAAAGTTATCGCAAATCCATTGTCTTACAGCGCAACGGCTGCCGACCTTGACCGCCTTAATCCGACTCACCGCGACCTCATACATAACTATCAGTTTTACAGCGCGCGATATTTATATAACTGCATGACGGATACGGCGGAATCTTACGCAAAGGAGCCGGTTCACTACATTTACGCGGGGCGCGGGTGTTCGGTGGATTGCGCTTACTGCGCAGGTGCCCAGTCAAGCACTGTGAGGGAGTTCGGGAGAACATGTCCTGTTTTCCGTTCTGTGCCTGTTGTGGCTGATGAGATGCTTGAAGTTTACAAACAGGGGATACGGAATTTCTACCTTTGCTTTGACCCTCCGGGCTGCAATCCTAATTTTTATCCGGAAATTTTCCGCATCATACGCGGGCGGGGCATACAGCCAAATCTTGTGTTTGAATACTACAACAATCTTCCCTCTGATGATTTTATTCGGGATTTTGCCGATACCTTTGATCCAGCGGGGAGTGAAATATACTTTTCGCCTGGATCGGCAGTTACATCAATACGGAAAAAATACATCGGCGCGTATTACCCGATTGAGCGACTTGAGGAATCGGTTGATAAAATCCGCGGGCGGGGTTTCAGGACGACACATTTTGTAACCATTTTTCCCGATGATAATTGGAAATCGCTGGTGAGGACAGCGCGGTGGGGACAGGAGATGCGGAGCAGATATGATGCGCGGATTTTACCGATGCCGATAGAGATGGAACCGGCGGCGCCGTGGCAGATTGAGCCGGAAAGGTTTGGGATTGTGGTTCGCAGAAAAACTTTTCTGGATTTTCTTCAAAGGCATGCAGATATGCCTTTTACGGGGAGAGATTTCGGTTTGGAGATCGGCTACGACATTGAGGAAATAAATGCGAAACAACTTTTGCTGAAGATGGCATGTGAGGACCAGTCGGCTGCGCTTACTGATGGACTGCGCGGCATCTACCCGATGCTGCCGTCGTGCGAGTTTTTCTTTGATGTTTCATCTATAAAAGAGGCGGTCAGCATTGCAAAGAATCTTGGCGAGCGGCTGCTTTCGTTCTACGCCTACAATGTCGCTGCTTCCGATCAATACCGCACGCATCTGCGATCATTATGCAGACATCTTAAAGATGTGGTAAGGTTTATCCCGATTGATTACCATCCGCATGGCTCGCCGATCATAAAGCGGGTGCTTCTCCCGCCACCGATCAGATTCAGGTATGTGCCTCTCTCCTCGTCTTACAGGACGGTTCAAAACGATACGATAATAATCGCGACCATAGAGTCAATGGATGAGATAAACCTCTGGGTATCGCAGGGCAGAATTAAGGCGGCGGCTGAAGAGTGCCGCTGGGGTGTTCTGCCCTGCCCTGCAACGCAACTGAAAAAGATTATGCTGCGGCAGAATACGATGAAAACCTGCTTGTATTCACCAGATTTTCCGATTGAGTCGCCGCAGGAACTTATGGGAGGTCTGCAAAAAATCCGTGCGGAAACCGAAGTTAGGCGCGGCTGCGTCTCGTGTGCGGCGAACGATAGATGCCCTCGCTGCATTTTCACGGCGCCATTCACCGAGGATGAATATTGCGGTAAAATTAGACAAGATTTGCAGGATAAAAAGGACAAAACAGGATGAAGATACAAGGGATTTATGGCAGTCCGCGCAAGGGCGGGAACACTGACATACTGCTTGGGGAACTACTCGGCAGCGCACGGGAAAGAGGCGCTGATATTGACGAAATTTATCTGCGCAAACTCAACATGAAGCCGTGCCTTGAAATTTATGGATGCAAGAAGGACGGCAGGTGCGTTATACGGGATGATTTTGACCTGGTTTATGACAAACTTGAGGCTGCGGATGCGATTGTAGTCGCTTCACCGATATTTTTTTATACCGTGAGCGCACATACAAAGATACTGATAGACCGCTGCCAGTCGTTCTGGGTGAGGAAATATCTGCTGAACGATCCAATCTGTGCGGGCAGGCAGCCGCGGCGGGGAGTCTTTATCGGGGTGGGAGCATCAACCGGCAAAAAATTGTTTGACGGTGTTCTTCTGACAATAAAATACTTTTTCAATGTTCTGGATGTGGAAATCTTTGATACACTTCTTGTAAGAGGGATTGATGAGAAAGGCGGGATTTTGGGGCAGCCCGAGATAATTGAGAAGGCTCGGGGGATTGGGAAAAGATTGACAGAAGATTAGTGAGTTTAATTAATCGCCTTCGGCGATAAAAGATAATCCACAGATTACGCAGATTACACGGATATATGTGCGCTCTGCCGTGCGTCTATATATAAGTATAATTCTTGAGTTTTGCGCAGTAACGGTTTGTTTTTTACAGCAATTTTGATGCGAATATTCCTGCGATTTTCAAATCATCCCGTGTAGTTATCTTGAGATTCAAGCGGTTTCCGGGAACGATGCGGACTTTATGTCCGATGCGCTCAACATGTGCGGCGTCGTCAGTGGCGATGAAATTATCCATGTGCGCCTTCTTGTGGGCGTTGAGAATAGTATCAAATCGGAACGCCTGGGGGGTCTGAATCAAAAATATTTTGCTGCGGTCAAGAGTGGCTTGAACGAACTGCCCGTTAGCGGTTTTCAGCGTATCTGTGCATGGCAGTGCTGCGGTTGCGGCTCCCCATCTGCGCGCTGCGTTCAATGTGCGGCGGATTAGATCGGGTGTTGCAAAGGGGCGGGCGCCGTCATGAATGAGAACATATTTTGTATTGGACGGGAGTTGACATAGAGCAAGATACACAGTTTCCTGACGCTCCCTGCCGCCGGGAATTGCGATGGCTTCATTCATTTTCCATTCCCTGATTTTTTTCGTTGTATAAACGAGTCGTTCATGCGGCACTGCCACAATAATCTGATCAAAAACCGCTGCTGCATGAAGCGCATTCAGTGCATGAAAAAACAATGGTTTGCCATAAAAGGGAATGAACGCTTTGGGTATTCTGCTGTTCATTCGTGTGCCGATACCGGCGCAGGTTAATATTGCGCAGAGCATTTTATGTATGACTAAAAAGATGATCCACGAATTACACAAATTAACACGAATTTAATCCGTGAAAATTAGTGAAATTAGTGGATAAAATTCTATGTTTTAACTTTGACATTTGAAATCTTTCCGGACATTATTTCTGCAATGCTTTTATAACGGACATTTTGGCGCGCGGAGAGATGAGCCAGGCATGACCCTGCTTGTCTTTTACAAGAAGGAGTTTTCCGTCGGCAGACCAGGAAAAGTTTATCCCATCAACTTTGAGCCGCCAATGTTTCTTCTCCCCCGTGCTGTAAATCCATACTTCGCTTTCATGCATACGGAAGGCGATGTATGCGCCGTCCGGCGACCACACAGGCGCATATCCGAAAGGCGAAATTCGGACTGCTTCAACTTCATTCAAATCTTTCATCCACAATCCCGTTTTATCGCTGAGCGAAAAGACGACCGCTTCGTCCTTCGGCGACCATTCGGCGGTGCTGACTCTGGAAGCAAGTTTTTCACGCTTCTTTGTCCGCGTGTTATAGACCCACAGGTCGCCTTCGGGCGAAATATACACAAGCAGCGACTGACTTGAAGGCGAAAATTTTATATCCTTGAAGCCGGAAGTTACGAGGCTTTTCACGCCATAAGTGTCTTCCGTTTTATGTGCGGTCCTCGGCTGTTCATTTTCAGCGGTTTTTATCAGTTCTTGAATCTTAAGAAGGATTGTTTTTTTATCGGCTGGCTGAAAACCCGGCATATTAAATGTGATCTTCAAATCCGGCTGGACAAGGAAAAGGGCTGGGACTTTTTTAACGGAGAACTTGCCGGTCAGTGCAAGCGATGTGTCCATGAGGATTTGATAAGTTACCTGAATGCTGCGCAGGAAATCCTGAACCTCGTTCGCAGAGGGATCAATGTTTACACCCACCAATGCAAACGGCAGACCTGTGTTGGAAACCTCCTGATTAATCTCTTCCATAATAACGAGCAACTTCTCAGAATCGCTGCTGTAGATTGAGAAGAAAAAGAGAGCCGTATGTTTATTCTTAAATAAATCTCTGGGGACGGTGTTTCCGCTGGTGTCTTTAAGGGGAGCACATTCCGGCAATGTCTTTGGAACGGGAGC
>JBFMBQ010000391.1:0-2236 GCA_040755115.1 bacterium | reverse complement strand
ACTGTTAAAGAAACTCCTATACATCTGAAAAAACTTGATGACGCTGACGAATGTTTCATCACTACTTCTATAATTGAGGTATTGCCAGTTGTTAAAATAGATTCCTGCAAAATAGGAAAAGGAAAACCAGGTCCGATTACCCACTTCCTGCACGACGAAATGAAAAAAGCAATTCAGAAATACTGCAAGGAATATATGGCGAGAAGTTGACCCCTCACGATTTCACCTTGTATTGCATGCATCCAAAGCGAAACATATAATAAATGCGATTTATTAAAAATGATGAAGGGAATGAATCTTCTAATCACAAATCTTAAAAAGGAAAGGTGACACAGTGAGTTACATGGACAGTTCACTTTATCAGGTTGATCCCCAGATTGCAAAAATACTGGAGGGAGAATTTGAGCGACAGACAACCACGCTCCAGATGATCCCATCCGAGAACTATGCCAGCCGTGCCGTGCTCCAGACGATGGGCAGCATAATGACGAACAAATACGCCGAGGGCTATCCCGGCAGCCGCTATTACAACGGCTGCGGATATTACGATATGGCGGAGACGCTCGCGATTGAGCGTGCGAAAAGCCTCTTTCGCGCCGAGCATGTGAATGTGCAGTTGCACACAGGTTCGCAGGCAAACATGGCAGCCTATTACGCCTTCCTTGAACCGGGCGATTCAGTCCTTGCCATGTCCGTCAGCCATGGCGGACACCTCTCACACGGCAAGAAGGAAAACTTTTCAGGCAGATTCTACAAATTCCATTCCTACGGCGTCGGTAAAAAAGACCACAGGCTTGATTACGATGAGGTCTTGAAAATTGCAAGGGAAGTGAAACCAAAAATGATCGTCTGCGGTGCGAGCGCATATCCGCGGGAGATAGATTTCAGAAAATTCCGCGAAATTGCCGATGATGTCGGGGCATATCTGATGGCGGACATTGCGCACATCGTGGGGCTGATCGCAGCACAGGTTCACCCTGACCCCATCCCAGTCGCCGATGTCGTTACCACAACCACCCACAAAACACTGCGCGGACCCAGAGGCGCAATCATCCTGTGCAAAAAAGAATACGCCGCAAGAGTGGACAGCGCAGTCTTCCCAGGCACACAGGCTGGTCCCCTTATGCACCAGATCGCAGCCAAAGCGGTCTGCTTCCAAGAGGCAAAATCCTTCGGATTCAAAGAATATCAGAAGCAAATCATCCTCAACGCACGAGAACTCGCCGAAACACTTAAATCCGAAGACTTCAATCTCATCACCGGCGGCACAGATAATCATCTCCTGCTCATAGACCTCACAAATGTGAATCTTACAGGGCGCGACGCCGCTGACTTGCTTGAAGAAGCAGGGATTGTCGTAAATAAAAACTCCATACCGTTTGATGAAAAGCCGCCGACCGTTGCAAGCGGCATCCGCCCCGGCACACCAGCGGTAACCACCCGCGGGATGAAAGAAGACGAAATGAAAATTATCGGAAAAATGATCTCCCGCGTGCTGAAAAACCCGAAAGATGAGAAAGTACGCATCCGGGTGCGCGAAGAAGTGCGAGAACTCTGCGAGCAGTTCCCGATCTACCGCGACCTCCTGCAATGGTAATATCCAACCTTTTTTGTTTGGTATTACTATCTTATAAAAAGTAAGAAAAATAATATTTGACCTACTTTCTAATTTATGGTATTATTGTTTCAAAGAAAGGAGGAAAATGGGACATGACCACTACAATCGTAACCACAAAAGGACAAATTGTAATACCTTCAAAAATCAGGCGACACCTTAACCTGAAAAAAGGAACAAAGTTATATGTTGAAGAAAAGGATAGCGAGATAATACTAAAACCCATGACAGCCGAATACTTTGATAAAATCGCAGGTGTCTTAAAAGGGAAAAAAGATCTCGCAAAGGAACTTCTTAAAGAGCGCGCCAAAGACATGGAAAGAGAAAATAAAAAATGGTAAAAATCCTTGACGCTCACCCACTTTTAGTGTTTTTAGAAAGAGAAGAAGGTTATGATAAAGTCAAATCTTATTTCATTAATGCTGCACAGATAGATAACAATTTATTGATGACCTCTGTAAATTATGGGGAAGTTTACTACATTGTTTTACGCAGATACGGGCAAGAGATCGCCAACGGGATTGAGAAAATAATCAAAGGTCTCCCCATTGAAATAGTTAATGTGGATTTACAACTTGCAATAGAAGCGGCCAAACTAAAAGCAACAATAAAAATACCCTA
>JBFMBQ010000390.1:0-5846 GCA_040755115.1 bacterium | reverse complement strand
AAGGAGGTACGCGTTTTTGATGTTGCGCGGACAGCGAATCTGCCTGACTATATAGAGTTTATACAGGGAGATATGCGCAACCTGTCGGATGTGGAAAGGGCGATGGACGGCATTGATGTGGTCATGCATCTTGCGTTCGTTCAGTCGCTCTCAAAACGACCGTTGCGTGAAAAATACGGAGTGAACATATATGGAACTGAAAACTTCCTCAGGGAAGCGCTCAAGAGAAAGGTGAAAAGATTCGTTCATACATCAACGATTGAAATATACGGTGTTCACCCGCCTTACCCTTGCTATGAAGATGCGCCGACAGATAACCCGACAGGCTGGTATGGGAGGCACAAATTAGAATGCGAAAAATTGTGTTTGAAATATCATGACCTCGGTCTTCCTGCAACGATGCTCCGCATGCCCGCAATCTGCGGTCCGGGTCATTACAACCATGGACCTTTTCTTGACCTGATGGACCGTATTATTGAAAACAAACCTGTCGCAATGATTGATGATGGGAAAATATACGGAAACATGACGCACTACAAGGATGTAATCAATGCGTATTTATCAGCGGCGGAAAAAGAAGAGGCAATCGGCGAAGCCTTCAACATCGCTTCTGAAAAGCCCGCCACTCACATACAGATTCTCAGGGCAATGATGGAGCAGGTTGACAGCCGTTCAATAGTTATTTCAATACCGCGCAAATCCTTTGAGGCATTATATTTTATCGGGAGCATATTAGGAATTATCAATGTGCCGGAACATCAGGCGGGCTACGCTCTTTATCACAATCACTACGCAATTGACAAGGCAAAGGAAAAATTAGGTTATGAACCAAAGCATACTGTTCTTGATTCCGCGCGTGAGCAGATTGAAAGTTACCTTCAGAACCGTGAGGCGGTGAGGGAAAGAAATAAAAGTTACTGAAAAAGAAATTGTAAAATCTTGTTTATCCTGTTAATCCTGTCCAATTTTTGATTAAAAGCGAGGTGATTATTTGAACAAGAAAGATGTTTTTTCCACGATTCAGGAATACGAGACGGTGAAGGCGGGAAAGCACAAATTTCTGATGCCCATTACTTTTCACCACGCCGATGTGTTCACGGCGGCATTCACCGTGTCAACACGCAAATTGTTGAAACTGCTGCCCACAAAACAGTTTGCGCCGATGCAGACGCTGCCTGGACGGGCTGTAATGATGGTATCGGCGATGGACTACAGCGAATCCAATATTGGCGCGCACGGTGAAGTTTCTATCGCTTTCCCGGTAACGCTCAATTCCATTTCCATCCCCATCCTGTCGGCATTGTTTGAACTTCGCTGGCCCGGGAGCGGACTGTATGTGTATTACCTGTCGGTAACCACTGAAACCGCCTGTGCTGCAAGGAATGAGATATGGAAGTATCCGTGTTCAGTTGCGGAAATGGATTTTACGGACAGACCCGGCATACACCGTGTTGAAGTAAAAGAGGAAGGAGAAAAGGTATTTACTTTCACGGTTCGGAAGACCGGCAAGCGGCAGGTGGACACAACGGACTGGCATACTTATTCCATCAAGGGCGATGAGATACTGGACACGACGATATACATATACGGCAAGCGGCGTGTGGCTCGTCTTGCACCCACCGCGGAACTGGAACTTGGCACGCACCCGGTATGTGATGTGATTCGTGAACTTGAACCGAGTGCTGCGCCAGTTATGAGCAGTTATTACCTCAGTATAAACGCTGTTCTCCCGCGCCCGCAGAAAACCTCACCATTCAAGGAAAACCATAAAAAGGATGATGTAAAAAATGAAAGCGAAAGATAAGAAATAATGAGTATTATGTTATTGCTTTTCTAAGTTTTTTCGTTTACAATAGATTTAGTAATAAACCAAGGAGGGTTGCTATGGCTACTCAAGTCAGTGCTGCTGGTGTAGGTTCAGTGCCGGTAACAACACATTCAACAATCGGACGGCAGGTATCAATATTGCAGGCAACACTGGTTGAAAATGCGAAACAGCAGGAGATTGCGCGTCGCCCGCTGAAGGTTCCCGATCTCCGCCAATTCGGAGTGGGAACACTTATTAATATTACAGTCTGATTCTTCCGACAGTTCTTTATCACTTACAAACCCTGCCCTGCGCATCTATTTTTTCGTATTGCATTCAATCGCAATAAGAATAAATACTGCACCGATGACTGAATTCAGTGTTGCAAATTCAATTTGTGTGGGCAGGGCGGTTCCGAAGATGTTGATATTAAAGAGTTTTCCCAGAACTGCCATCAGATAGAAAAACAACCCGGCTAATAAAAAAATCAGACCTAACAATCTATACATTTCTCCCTCCTGCTTTCCCTAATCTATTAGGGAAATGTTATTCGCATATTCACTAAATTATAAGCATTTTGTCAAAAAACGGCAAAATGACCGTTCGGCAACATACCTATTATATAAATCCCGAAAAACGGAAAAAAGTTGCAAAATTTTTTTAATATGATTTTTTCGCTGTTCATTAAAATAAAGGTGTCAATTACATTAATGCCTATATTCACGGATATGCGACTTGTATTTAAGGATTGCTTATAGATTGAAAATAGTAAATTTAAATTTGTAATTATCTCCACTTTTTTATGATAACTTCCTCCGAATGATTTCATTGACCATCTGCGGGTTCGCCTTGCCGCCCGTTTCTTTCATCACCTGACCGACGAGGAAGCCGAGCGCTTTGTTTTTTCCTGCTCTGTAATCGGCGGCGGGGCCGGGATGGTTCTGTATCACCTTTTCCACTACTGCTTCAAGTTGCGCAGCATCGCTGACCTGCATAAGCCCTTTCGCCGCAATTATATCATCCGGTGAATTCCCTGTAGCGAACATCTCTTTGAAGACATCTTTTCCGATGCGCCCGCTGATTGCGCCTTTCTTGATTAAATGAAGTAATTGTGCAAACTGTACAGGAGTTATTTTACATTCTTCAATCGTTTTTCCGGATTCGTTGAGTGCGCCAAGTAATTCAGTGAGCATCCAGTTGCTGATTGTCTTCGGTTCGTGGAAGTTTGTCAGCACCGCTTCATAGTAATCGGCGAGGGGGCGTGATGATGTGAGAATATCGGCGTCGTATTCCGGCAGTGCGAGTTTTTCGGTGAATCTGTTTTTTTTGGCGTCCGGCAGTTCGGGTATTGTGCTGCGTATCTGTTCAACATAGTCGGGGTCAAACTCAAGTGGGACAAGGTCGGGTTCGGGGAAGTAGCGGTAGTCGTGAGCGTGTTCTTTAGTGCGCATCGTCTGTGTGGTCTGCGTTGCGTCGTCCCATCTGCGTGTTTCCTGAATTACAGTGCCGCCCGTTTCAAGTATTTCAGCCTGCCGCTTGAGTTCAAAATCAATGCCTCTCTGGACTGCCTTGAAGGAATTAAGATTTTTTAGTTCTGTCTTTGTGCCCCATTCTTCCACACCTTCGGGGTGGATGGAGATGTTCGGCTCGCAGCGCAGTGAGCCTTTCTCCATACTGCCGTCGCAGACGCCGAGGTATTGAAGAATAGTGCGCAGTTTGGTCAAATATGCGACTGCTTCCTCGCTGGAGGCGATGTCCGCTTCGGAGACAATCTCCATAAGGGGGATGCCGACGCGGTTGTAATCAATGAGGCTCAGATCACCGCCGAGTTTGGCGCTGCCTGAAGTTATCGCTTCAGGATGTATCAGTTTGCCGGTGTCTTCCTCCAGATGGACGCGTGTGATGCCGATGCGTTTTTTTCTGCCGTTTACAGTTATTTCAAGGAAGCCGTTTTTTGAGATAGGGAGTTCGTATTGCGAAATCTGGTATGCCTTCGGCAGGTCGGGATAGAAATAATTTTTGCGGGCGAAGCGGCTGTGAGGCGGGATTTCGCAGTTGAGTGCGAGGGCGGTTTTTATGACGAATTCCACCGCTTTGCGGTTCAGGACGGGGAGCACGCCCGGCAGACCGAGACAGACGGGACAGGTGTTGCCGTTCGGCTTCGCCTCAAATGCAGCGGTTGTGCAGCCGCAGAAGAGTTTTGAACTCGTGGTGAGTTGCGCGTGGACTTCCATTCCGATGGTGGGCAGATATTTCATTGGCTTCAATCTTCAGGCTTCAGACTTCAATATAAAATCCTTCTTAAGTTCGCAACATGTAATCTATACAAGCGGCGGTTTTCCAATAGGTGTTGCCGACTGCTCATATACATAAGCGGCGCGCAGGAGGGTTTCCTCGCCGAAGGGTTTGCCGATGAGTTGGAGGCCGACGGGCAGTCCGTTGCTGAGACCGCATGGGATGGAGATGGCGGGCAAGCCTGCTAAATTGATCGGTATGGTGCAGAGGTCGGATAGATACATGGTGAGCGGGTCAGTGATGCGTTCGCCGATTTTGAAGGCAGTAGTTGGGGAAGTGGCGCCGATGAGGACATCGTATTTTTCAAATGCCTGCGAGAATTCCCGCACGACGAGTGTGCGCACCTTGAGCGCGCGCAGGTAATAGGCATCATAATAGCCGGCGCTGAGGGCATAAGTGCCGAGCATGATGCGGCGTTTTACTTCAGCGCCGAAGCCGGCTCGGCGTGTCTTGCGATAGAGTGCGATTATTTCGTCCGCCTCTTTGCTGCGGAAACCATACTGGACGCCGTCGTAGCGTGCGAGGTTTGAACTTGCCTCGGCGGGTGCAATCAGGTAATACGCGGGCAACGAGTAGTTGAGGTTCGGCAGGGAGATTTTTTCTACAAGCGCACCGCATTCTTTGAGGACTTTCACTGCATTTTCAACTGCGTTTATAACGCCTGCCTCCGTTCCTTCCGGGAGAAGTTCCTCAATAAACCCGATCTTCATCCCCTTTATATCGCCCTGGAGTGCAGCGGTGTAATCCTGCCGTTGTCGCCTTATGGAAGTTGAATCGCGCGGGTCATAATGCCCGATGATGTTCATAAGGAGCGCCGTGTCGTGGACATCCTTTGTGATAGGACCTATCTGGTCAAGCGAAGAGGCGAAGGCGACAAGTCCGTAGCGTGAGACGGCGCCATAAGTAGGCTTCAGACCGACGACGCCGCAGAAAGAAGCGGGCTGGCGGATTGAGCCACCTGTGTCCGAGCCGAGCGCCATCACTGCTTCGCAGACTGCAATCGCCGCGGCAGATCCGCCGCTTGAACCGCCCGGGACGCGCTCAATGTCCCATGGATTATGTGTAGGGAAGAATCCCGAATTTTCGCAGGACGAACCCATCGCAAACTCGTCCATGTTCGTCTTGCCTATTATGACCGCGCCTGACTGGCGCACGTCTTCCACGACAGTGGCATCGTAAGGGGGCTTGAAACCCGATAGAATCTTAGAAGCGCAGGTTGTGGGGATTCCATGGGTACACATATTATCTTTGACCGCCACAGGTATGCCGTATAGGGGCAAATTGACATCTTCTTTCTCCAGCGCTTCTGCCCTCGCCTCCGCCTCTATCTGCATCGTAAGAAGGAATGCTTTAACATCCTGCTCAACATGTCCGATCTGCTGAAAAACAGATCGCACGACATCAATAGGGGCTATCTCCTTCTTGCGCAGAAGTTTCAGGAGTTCATGTGCAGTGAGTGTGTTAAGTTTCATAGCAGGTTCATATCATTCTTCAATTACTCTTGGGACTTCAAAGAATTCGCCGTCAAAATAAGGCGAGCAGGAGCCTCTGAGATCGTCCTGATGCAGAGACGGTTTTACTTCGTCGTCTCTGAAAACATTTTTGAGCGGGACGACATGCGAGGTAGGCTCCACATCATTCATCTCAAGTTCGTTCAACTTAGAGGCATACTCAAGAATAGAATTTAACTGGCTTGTGAAAGTATCAAGTTCGTCATCTGTCATTTCAAGCCTCGCAAGGTCGC
>JBFMBQ010000389.1:0-4034 GCA_040755115.1 bacterium | reverse complement strand
AGCGGGATACTGAAAACGCACCAAATCGCGCAGAGCGATTCCTCCGCGCCTGCCGTTGTCTGCCGGTTGACTGCACGCCCGTGTGGATTATGAGACAGGCGGGTCGCTACCTGCCCGAATACAGAAAAATCAGGGAAAAAGTTTCATTCCTCACTCTGTGCAAAACCCCTGACCTTGCGGCGGAGGTTACCTGCCAGCCGGTTGATATTCTCGGCGTGGACGCCGCTATCCTCTTTTCCGACATTCTTATTCCGCTTGAGGCAATGGGCTCGGCTGTGGATTTCACTGATGCCGGTCCGCAGTTCCGCAAGCCTGTAAGCACGGAGGCGGATGTGAAAGGCTTGCTCATGCCTGACCCTGTGCAGACAATGCCGTTTGTGTTTGAAACGATACGGATTCTTCGGGGAATGCTGCGCGGCAAAGTGCCGCTCATAGGCTTTGCAGGCGCACCGTTCACTCTAACATGTTATCTGGTTGAGGGCGGCTCATCTACCGGGTTTTATAATCTGAAACGGCTGATGTTTCGGGAACCTGCCGTTGCGCATCTCCTGCTGGACAAGATAAGTGAGGAGATAGTTCTTTACCTTAATGCGCAAACTGAAGCAGGTGTTCAGGCGGTGCAGTTGTTTGATACATGGGCGGGTATTCTTACACCGCAGGATTATAAAGAATTTGCTTTTCCTTATGTGCGGCGGGTGATTGATGGTTTGCGCGGCGATGTGCCGGTGATACTGTATGTGAACGGCTGCTGCGGGCTGATTGAGATGATGGAGGAAACGGGGGCGGATGTGATAAGCGTGGACTGGCGCATCGGGCTTGATGCCGTGCGTGCGCGGTTGAAGAGACAAACTGCGCTTCAGGGCAATCTTGACCCCGCCGCGCTCTATCTGCCTGAGGAGAAGATAGGCGAGCGCGTTGCTGATGTGCTCCAGAAAGCAAGTGGCGCACAGGGGCACATTTTCAACCTCGGACATGGAATTCTGCCTGATACGCCTGTTGAGCATGCAGTTGCAATGGTGAAGGCAGTGCATAGATTCAGTTTGAATCGGGACTCGTAGTTCGTAGATCGGGGATCGGGATTCAAAGAATTATTTTCCGAACTACTAATCCCGAACTACGATTCCAGCCGCGCAACTATTCAACGAAGACCGTGTTCTTATGATTACTTTCAACGATCTTAAGGATAAAATCAGGGATTATGAACCGGCGGCGGATTTTACCCTGCTGGAATGCGCATACAATCTTGCCGCCAGATACTACAACGGCAACAAGGCGGTGCACGGAAAAAATCTGCTCCAGCATTGCCTCCAGGTCGCCGTCATACTTGCCGATTTGCGCATTGACCTGAAAACAATCATCGGCGGTCTGCTGCACGAGATAATGCCATACTGTAAGGACGACAAAGACCTCGCTGCGGCGCTCGGTGATGAAATTGCCGCGATGGTGCGCCTGCTCGCATCGGTGAACATCATCCAGTTCTCCTCAGACGAAGAAGAACAAGCAGGTTACATCCGCCGTATGTTCGTTGCCCTGGCTCGCGACACTCGGGTGGTGCTTGTGAAACTCGCCGGCAGGCTTGATGTGATGCGCAACCTTGATGATTCCATCCCTGCCGAAGTGAGCAACAGGCTCGCACGCGAAACGCTGCAACTTTACTCCCCCATTGCTCACCGGCTCGGAGTTTACCAGATAAAATCCGAACTTGAAGACCACGCGTTCCATACGCTGCACCCTGAACAATACAACCATCTGCGCCGCCTTGCCGATGAGCGAAAGGAAGAGCGGCAGATCGCTCTGAACGGAATAACTGCGCAATTGAAGGATATATTCAAAGATGCGGGCTTTTCCGTGCATATTACAGGACGCACCAAGAATCTCTACAGCACCTATCAGAAAATGGTGAGACTCCAGAAAGATTTCTCCGAAATTTACGATCTGACCGCCGTGCGCATAATCGTGGAAAAAGTAGAAGAATGCTACAACATCCTCGGCATACTGCATTCAATATGGAAACCCATCCCCGACACCTTTGATGATTACATAATGAACAAGAAGCCGAACGGCTACCAGTCGCTCCATACAGTGGTTGTAACTCCCAACGGCGAGCATGTGGAAATCCAGATACGCACCTGGGAGATGCACATGCTCGCTGAATACGGCGTGGCAGCCCACTGGCGATATAAGGAGAAAGATGCTGCTCGCAGAGCGGAAGACGAACCTGATGCCTTCATTCACAGGATGCCGCTGCGCGAAGAGATAGTTGACTCCAAAGAGTTCATTGAGAGCATCATTCTTGACCGGCAGGAGGAGCACATCTTTGCGTTCACGCCGAAAGGCAAGATCATATCGCTGCCGAGGGGAGCAACACCAATTGATTTCGCCTATCGTGTGCACACCGACATCGGACACCGCTGCCGCGGCGCGCGGGTGAACGGGCAGATGGTGCCGCTGGACTATGTGCTGCACAACGGCGATGTGGTGGAGGTCATAACCGGCCGCACCCTGCGCCCGAGCCGCGACTGGCTCACCTTCATCGCAAGCCCCACCGCACGCAGCAAGATAAAACAGTGGTTTAAAAAAGAGGAACGCGAAGAGAACATCACACATGGTAAAGCCATGATCGCACGCGAGATGCAGCGTCAGGGATTGCGGCGCAAGGATATTTTAGAGAACATAACTTACGACGATATTGTTGCTGAAATGCAACTCCAGACGGAAGACGATCTGTTCGCCGGCGTCGGGTGCGGCGACATCTCGGCGCAGGCGGTGGTGAACCGCATCAAGCGGATTTACAAGGAAAAGGTGCGCGAGGAGGAGGAGAAGAAGCCGGTGCGCGCGGCTGCACCGCGGCGGCAGGTGCGGCCCGGTGTGCTTGTGGACGGCATCCCGGGCATACTCGTGAACATCGCTCGCTGCTGTTTCCCCGTGCCGGGCGATGACATCATCGGCTTCGTCTCACGCGGCAGAGGACTCTCCATCCACACACGCGACTGCCCCAACATCCGCCGCTCGCTTGACGCCGGCGACCGCATCATCTCCGTCTCATGGGACTCTATTGATGAAAAATTTTACATCACTGAACTTGAACTGCGCGCACTTGACCGCGTAGGCATTCTCAATGATATTACCAATGCCATAAGCAGCGCAGGCATAAATATCATAGAAATGAAAGGAAAATCGCTCAAAGATTCCACTGCCCTCTTTAATCTGAAACTTGAAGTGCAGAACCGCGAGAAATTAAACTCCCTAATTCACCTCCTGAATTCAATGGATGATGTGATCTTCGTAAAAAGGACGGGTGCGAAGAGCAAAGGGGGCAGGACTTGACAGGGTGTTGAAAAAGATATTGAACCACAGATAAACACGGATAGAAACAGATTTTTACTTACAAATTTCCATGCGACTTTGCGCCCTTGCGAGAAATATTTAACTTTTTAAGAGGAGGCGAAACATCTCAATTCCCAGTTCAAGACCTGACCCCCTTCGCTCCCTGTGTTCAGCACAACTATGGAACCATCCGGCAAAATCGTGACATCGTGAGGGTATTCAAGAATCTTTGTTCCATCCGGTGCATAGCCTAACCATGTGATGAAAGGTATGTTGCCTGAATAGGCTATCATACTAAAAAAGTTAAACAAAATAAAAACTACACTAATATTGATTAATATTTTTAATCTCCATTTGCTAACCATTTTATCATTCCTTTTTATAATTTGATTCAATGTTTTTTATTTTTTCACTTAAATAAGTTTTTCGTTGATCATATACTGCATATATTATTGCCTTATTATAATATGCTACTGCATTTTTATGTTCTTTTAGTTCATTTTCTGCAATATCACCCAACAATTCATATGTTCTACTTCTTATTATATCGCCGGTCATTTTATCAACCCATTGTTTTTTATCAGCATCAGCAATAATTTTTCTGAATTCGGTTTTAGCTCTTTTATAATCTTTTTTCTTCTTGTATATATCCGCTATGTAACCATGTGCATAAAACTTAATTTCTTCATTTTTTGATTTTTTTATTA
>JBFMBQ010000388.1:0-2803 GCA_040755115.1 bacterium | reverse complement strand
TCAGAAATATTTGAAGAAAAATTGAGACATAATTTCAAAGCAAAAGTGCCCGATATGGGGCACTTCTAAATGCGGAATGCGGAGTGCGGAATGTGGAATTTAGAACAAGGTAGTAGAGAGGACAGGATGCACAAACGCCGATTCGGTGCCGCCGGTCACCCAAACAAAAATAAATTAAAATTTGGGTTACATTTTTCCCAGAAACTGCCCTTATATATATAGGGGGCATATTTTCCTGTAATGAATCAGGAACAGCACATCCATTCAGACTGTCAAATCCTTACTCAGAGCCGTTATTTTGGACAGTGACATAAAATTTAATAAATATCCGTCAGAAAAACAGGCGAAAAACACCAATATATATAGTAGGAACATATCTCGCGCCAAGACTCCGGCAGAGGCTTTACCTGCCTAATACAAAGGCATTAAATATTTGCGACACGGATTGACACGGATTTTCACGGATTAATGCGCCCCCTGCTTCCAGCACGTAAGGGCAGGCTCTTCGGCGCAGCCGCCAAAGGCGGCATCCTCATAGATTCGTGAATAAAAATTAATAAATATCCACTTAAAAAAACAGTCGCAAAAGTCTTATACATAATAAGACACCATTGTTCATGAGAATTTCATCCACTGGCATAGAAGTATAGAGACGACAAGTCCGATGCTGGCAAACACATAGAAAGGATGTGGTTCAATTCGTGGATATTTGCCACACAAAAACCGTAAAAAAATACTTCAAGGAGGATATGAGTTGGCAAACAGGAAATACATCATCAAACAACTGAACAACTTTTTTGCGGGATGCAGGGATGTGTTCAAATCTCTCAGGAACTGTGAACGGTCTTTATCCGTCTGCATGAAGTCTTTCTTCCTGAATTACTTCCTATCCTGCGCGTATGGAGGTAACCTTCAGGCGATTGATGAAGGGAGGATGACGGATAATGACTGATAACCGGAAACCAGAAAAACCCTGTGCAATTTATGTGCGTGTGAGCACACAGAAACAGGCGGAAGAAGGGATTTCTATTGAATCACAGATTGAGACGCTGAAACAAGAGGCTGCACGGCGTGGGAAGCCGGTATATGACATCTACAACGATGCCGGCGTCTCGGGTGGCGCGATCCACCGCCCTGAGTTCCAGCGGATGCTGAAGGACTCACAGCAGAAGCCGCCGCCGTTTGACCTGATCCTTACCTGGTCAATATCACGCTTCGGGCGCAATACGATGGAGTCATACATCGCTACGGAAAAATTGCGGGAGCGGGGTATCTCTATTTTTTATTACAAAGAGCCATTCAGTGATGAAGACCCTGTGGGTAACATGGTGATACAGATACTCCGCGCCGTTGCCGAGTTCTCACGCTTGGAGTATGTAAAAGATGTGGAGCGAAGTAAAACACATCTGGCACAGAATGGCTTCTCAACAGGAGGTCCACCACCGTTCGGTCTGCGACGCGTGGAAGTAACCGAAAACGGCAAGTGCCATATCCGATGGGAGCCTGACCCGGAAACTGCACCCATCGCACGCAAAATCTTTGAAATGTATGCCAACGGATGCGGGTTCAAAAAAATCTGCCGCTGGCTCAATGACCAAGGCATACCAACTATACGCGGAAACAAATGGCAGGCTGCCTCGTTCTCCAGAATGCTCCGCAACGAAATCTATATCGGCAACATTGTTTACAACAAAGAGGTGAAGCGTAGTAAAACCCACAATGGCGGCGCCTTCAAGCACAAACCAGAGGATAATTGGATTCGTTGCGATGGGGCGGTTGAGCCTATCGTTCCAAAAGAAGTCTTTGACCGCGTCCAGTTGAAACTGCGGAGCAACAATATCTCCGAGTCGCTGGCGAAAAACTCACAGTATCTCCTCAGCGGACTTCTCAAATGCAATGTCTGTGGCAACGCATACTTCGGGCAGACGGCAGGGAAAGAGGTCAAAGGTAAGGTTTATTCATACTCTAAATACATCTGCTCAAAACAAAACCGCTACAACGAAAAACGAGACAATGTGAGCCTCAAGCGGGAGTGGTTTGATGACCTGATCATGAATCGCTTGTTTGAAAGAATCCTGTCTGAAGTGAATATCATGGAACGCATCAAAAACGAAGCCGATGAGATCAAACAGGCGATTGATGCACGGAAACGAGAGATGGAAGAAGTGAAAAAAGAAAAGAAGCGGGTTGATGGAGTTCTGAAGAAGTACTACGAGGCATTTGAATCTGGCACATTAAGTCCAGAAGAGTTAAAGTCCCGCATTAAAACACATCAGGGACAGGCTGATGAAATTGATCTTGAGATTAGAAACCTACAGAACGAGATCGCCTTCTGTGAGTCTCGACAGGATGGCGGGCTGGCAACGCTCCTGAAAGTGGATTTCAAACGGCTGCGGGGCATGTTTGATGCCATGCCGTTTGAAAGAAGGAAGGAGTTCCTGCGGGCGTTCATTGATAAGATCATCGTTGACCCTAAGTGGTATGAAATCCATTATGTGCTGCCTTCCGGACTGGAGGTTGATCATCTGTTGTTTGAGACAACCAACGACGATAATGGAGGCGGCAGCGGAGAAAAATCGGCTTTATATCTGCATAAAAATGCGATTGAAAAAATTCGTAAGTACGACAACGGAGGGTCGGCTCAGAACCCACAGAAAAATTCTGTGGATGGCTTTAACGGAGATGGTAAAAATGAACTCCGATGCAGCACATACAGAAAAAGTGGAAAAAACCCCGCAAACTCAAATTTGGCGCTCAAAAACACCGATCACAAAAAACGGCTTGATAACAAGCCGATTTCCGC
>JBFMBQ010000387.1:0-8324 GCA_040755115.1 bacterium | reverse complement strand
GGCGTGATGTTTTCAGGGGCTGGCTGAACATACTTTGCCTGCAGGATGTGCCACGAAATGGGAACACATTACGAAAGTTGGAAGCACTCAACGCATAAGGAAGTCAAGTGCCAGCAGTGCCACACCCTGCCTGCGCTGGCGGATATGATTACTGTGCATTTTTCCAGAAAGGATAAAGACTGGCAAATAGCGGGGAATGTCCCCGACACAAACTGCCGTAAATGCCACACCGAGACCAGAAATCTCATCGTATATCACAGTCTCAAAATCACTCACAAGCAGCACTGGGATATGGGAACTTCCTGCACTTTCTGCCATTCAAATGTCGTCCACGGACCGAGAAGCATATATAAGAACACGCCATCAATGGAGACCTGCTACAAATGCCACGATGGGAAACAGGCATCCAACGCCTGCACCGTATGCCATACGACACTCGGCGAGCGCAGACCCATTGCTTTTAATCCTGAGTGGGTAGAGGCGCATAAGTTTGATATTCAACAGAATCGCAGCACATGCAAGAGATGCCACAGCGAGGAATTCTGCAAGTATTGCCACATGAGCGCCAACCCGCACAGGGGAAACTGGCTGCGTGTCCACGATGTTGAATCAAAAAAGGAAACGAAAAAGTGCTCCGTCTGCCACCAGGAAGTTTATTGCGCCGGCTGCCACAAAATCAAAAAAGCGCATGAACTGAACTGGATAGACAGACACTCCCAGAAAGCAGGGGCGGAACCGGGGACATGCCGCAACTGTCATGATCAGAACTTCTGCATTGAATGTCATTCAAAACTCGTTACTCATCCTGAGGATTGGGTCATATTGCATCCGTTGAAAGTAAAGGAAGACCCTCAAACCTGCCACAGATGCCATACATCGGATTTTTGCGCCGGGTGCCACGAGAGCAAACTCCCCCAGAATCATAAAAAAGAATGGCTCTCAAATCACGGCGGCACTGTAAGCCGCGACGGCGCAACTGTTGCTGCCTGCATAACCTGTCACCAAACCGATTTCTGCCAGAGTTGCCATAAGGAAATAAAACCGAAATCGCATGGTTCAAACTGGTCAGCCGTGCACGGTGCAGGCGCAAAAAAGAATCTGACATCCTGCAAATTATGTCATGGCGAGAATTACTGTTTTAGTTGTCATCAGGTGAAAATCCCGCACGGCGACGACTGGATGACAGAACACAGCGCCATCGTCAAGGACAAGGGCAAGGCGATCTGTCTCAGATGCCATGAGGCGGAAATGTGCACTACCTGTCATGATATGTAATAAGCAAGGAGCGGCATAACAATGATAAGATTGATTCTTATGCAAAAAGTGCAAATTACAAGGCACATAACATTTAGTAGCCAGCATCCAGTAGCCAGTAACCAGCAACAGCAGGTTAACATTAAATTACCCTGGCTACTGGCTACTTGCTACTGGTTGCTTTTTGCACTAATTGCGCCCATCTATGCCGCAGAAGACCTGTCCAATGAGATTTGTCTGCCCTGCCATGCGGATGTTGAGACCTCTAAAACCGTTCACTCCGGCAAAAATTGCATTGACTGCCATCGGGATGTAAAGGAAATCCCGCACGAAACAGAGCCGCTCCAGGTTGACTGCGCTCTGTGCCATACCAGTATGACCGAGACGCTCGGTATGGATGTCCACGCACGGGCGCGCAAGAAGGGCAACCTGAAGGCGCCTGACTGCACCACCTGTCACGGCACCCATAATATGCCGCCGAAGACGAGCGCTGATTCGCCTATGAATCCAAAAAACATGCGCAGTTTTTGCATCACCTGTCATCCGAATGTGCCTGTCCCGGATACCTATCACCCCGAAAAAAAATTAAAAACGATGGTCTGCCAGAGTTGCCACGGCGATAAAGAATCGGGTATGCCTTATGTTGATTTTACATCTTACAAGAACTCTATCCACAAGGTGCTTGACTGCGTTGACTGCCACAGCGATGTGAGTGGAGTGCCACATGATGACAAACTCAATGAAGTCATTTGCGGCAATTGCCATCAGGGTGCAGGCGAACTATACAGCGCAAGCATACACGGCAAGGCGCACAAGCAGGGGATAGCCGAAGCGCCGCAGTGCTGGGACTGCCACGGTAGCCACGAAGTGCAGCCGGGCAGAGAAGCAGCCTCTTCCGTTTATCCCAACCATATTCCCCAGACCTGCGGCGACGCAAAATGCCACTCCAATCCAGAAATGGCAAAAAAATACGGCATCCCCATCACCAATCCGTATCTCGGTTACAGCAAGAGCGTTCACGCGCAGAAACTGAATGAAGGCAATCTCAATTCCGCCACCTGCCAGAAATGCCACGGCGGACACGAAATTCTCCCGCTCACAAACCAGCGCTCTCCAATCTTCAAGGGTAATGTCCCGAAGACCTGCTCACAGTGCCACAAGGCGATTTATGAGGATTATGTCTCGGGCATCCACTGGAAAGGATACCTGAAGGGTGTCAGGGAAGCGCCGGTGTGTACCGACTGCCATCTTGAGCACGAGATACTGCCCCACCGCGACCCAAAATCCTCCGTCTACGATGCCAAAGTGCCAAAACTCTGCACCGACTGCCACGAAAACACGCGCATCGCCGAAAGATACGGGATCGCTGTTATGAGACTTGATTCCTACCTCAAGAGTTATCACGGACTCGCACTCAAAGCGGGCAACCTCGAGGCTGCCAACTGCATCAGTTGCCACGAGCAGCACAAGATTCTGCCACCCTCCGACCCGGAATCAACTGTGAATCCCAACAACCTCAAAAAAACCTGCGGTAAATGCCATCCCGGTGTCAGTGAAACTACAACCCTGAAAGAGGCAAAAATACACAAGGAAGCACCGGGCATCGGTGGTTTAGTTATAAGTATTGTCAGGACAGTTTACATCTGGCTCATCTGCTTCACTGTCTTTCCGATGATTGCTTTCAACCTGATAGACCTGCGGGCGAAAACAAGGCGCGGCGAAATCGCCATTCAGAAACCGGCAGCGGAAGACGCAAACTATTACCTGCGCTTTACTTTCACCGAAAGACTTATGCACTTTGTCCTTTTCGTCGCTTTCGTCATCCTCGCCTACACAGGTTTCGCACACAAGTTTCCTGATTCGCAGTGGGCATATCCAGTCAGCAGATGGCTGCCATTCGTCATCCGCGATATTGCCCACCGCATTGCAGGCGTTGTGCTTATTGTCAATATCCTGCTCCAGATCGTCCTGTTCGCTTTCACCAGCAGGGGCAGGGCGCAGTTCGTAGCCCTGCTGCTGAGACCGAAGGACATCTCCGAGGCGATTCAACTTCTCTTTTTCAATCTTGGAATGAGAAAAACCCACCCTCATTTCTCACGGTTTTCTTTCATAGAAAAATTTGAATACTGGGCGCTCATGTGGGGCACATTCGTTATGGCACTCACCGGCTTCGGCATCTGGTTTAAGGAAACGGTGCTCACAGCCTTCCCTGGATGGGTTATTGATCTGTTCTTCGTGATTCACTTTTATGAGGCGCTCCTTGCGTCCCTGGCGATCCTGATCTGGCATTTCTACTGGACAGTATTTAATCCTCATGTTTACCCGATGGATGATATTTGGCTTACAGGTAAAATATCTGAGGAGCGGCTGAAGGAGGAGCATCCTGCCGAGTGGGAAGAAATGGTGAAAAAAGAGAAGGAGCCGAAAATAACTGTAACAAAATATTGACACTGACGCAAAAAATTCAAAATGCAAGGTGTGTAAATGGGTAAGACGGAAGACGGCAGATGGGAGATGGGAGAAGTAATATGGCAGATGATTTAAATCGTCTTCCATCTCCCGTCTACCATCTCCCATACAATTCATTTTGCACTTGAATCAAGATTTGTAGTATCTTATATTGCAGAACGACGCATGGCTTGAATCATGAATCAGGATTTGTAAAATTAATTGCTTGACCAGATCATTATTTAAGGAGATGAATTGTAATGACTGACAGCGGGGCAAAAGACAGGATGACGCGGCGCAGTTTTCTTGATTACCTTATTGGTGGTTCACTTGGCGTGATGGCGGTGGGGGTGATTGTGCCTGTATTGAAATATGTTTATTCCCCCGGCAAGAAGAATCACAAGGAGCGCGAGGTAAAGGCAGGGACGGTAAACGAGGTGCCGGTGGGCAAGGCAAAGAAGTTTGATATTGGAGGGAAACCTGGAATTATCGTGCACACCCGGGCAGGTTTTTTCGCCCTTTCCGCTGTGTGCACGCATCTCGGGTGCATAGTGGACTGGAACGAAGAAAAGGGGCAGATCATCTGCCCGTGCCACAACGCAGCCTTTGATGTCAAAGGCAACATCATCTCAGGACCGCCGCCGAAACCCCTGCCCAGTTTTGAAGTTGCGGTTGTCGGCGAGGACATCATGGTGAAGTAGGGGTTTGATTTATCAAACCCGAATTGTTGTAGAGGAGGAGTAAAAATGAAGAACAATAATGAGCAGAAGAAATCTTATTTGGAAACACATGGCTTGAAAGAACTGATACGCACCATCAGTTTTACGGCGATAGGGAGCGTGGTATATGGGGGTCTGGATCGGCGGCTTGAACTTAAAGATGCGCTTAACGAGGCGCTCAAGCACCCGGTGCCGAAATTCGTCAACTGGACATATTGCTTCGGCGGCATGACCTTTTTCTTGTTCGTTGTTCAAGCGGTAACTGGCATCCTTCTGACGATGTATTACCAGCCATCGCCCGAGACGGCGCACGAAAGCATAAAATTCATCATGAACGAAGCCCCTTTCGGCTGGCACATACGCAGCATCCATCATTGGGGCGCGCAGTTGATGATGGTAACGATCTTCCTGCACATGCTTCGCGTCTACTTCACCGGCGCATACAAGCATCCGAGGGAACTTAACTGGATTGCCGGGGTATTTTTGTTCGTTATCACTATAACCTTCGGCTTCACGGGGTATCTTCTCACCTGGGACCAGCGCGCATTCTGGGGCACAACAGTCGGCACGCACATCGTGGGCGATGTCCCGCTCATAGGCAATTACCTTCTGTATGTCCTGCGCGGCGGCGATGAGGTATCAGGGCTGACACTCACGCGCTTCTTCAGTTTCCATGTTATTATCCTGCCGATGCTTGTCTCTGTTTTCCTTATCGCGCATTTTGCGATGATCCGCAGACAGGGCATCTCTGAACCACTTTAAAATCGTTGAATAACAAAAACAAGGAGTCAACCATAATGGAAACTCAGAAAAATAACCACACGGAAACAGAAGCAGAACCACACGAGGAAGGGATCACCTTTTATCCCCTGCATTTTATGAAAGAGTGCATGGTCGTTCTCGGCATTATCATTGCGCTGTTTGCACTGTCGGCTTTTATACCGGCGGGGGTCGGGGAAGAGGCAAGCCCTTTCGTAACTCCCCAGCACATCAAACCTGAATGGTATTTTCTCGCAGTCTATCAGTCTCTTAAATATGTTCCCAAAGGCAATTTCATTAATGGTTTCACCTTCTTACACCTTGCCATCCTCGCTCAGGCAGCAGGCTTCCTCATCTTAATTATTTTACCGTTTGTGGATTTATATAAACATAGAAGACCGTCGCGTCGCCCGATCTTTACCGCCCTTGGGATCTTTGTGATAATCTTTTTCATCGTCCTCACTTATCTCGGATGGTTCTCTGGCAGTAAAGACCCGATTTTTCATACTTACATCAAGTGAAGAAAGTTTTTGGTATATGGTTGAACGGTTGCGCGGCTCAAATCGTAAATCTTTTATCGTCTACGGGCAAAAAGCCGAAAGCCGTGAGACGAAAGACGATTCCAGCAGCGCAACCGTAACCGAATGACGATGAACAAAAAGGCAAGTATTTAATGCTCCGAGTAATAACCGGATAACCAGGAGGGTTCACATGGTGGATGTCCTGAAAAAATTCACGCAACTAATCGTCTGGATTCTTTTGTTATTTCTTTTTCCCCTGAAGGCAAATGGGATTGAAGTCATCGTGGGCGAAGAGAAAAATACCTGTGTAGTGTGCCACAGCGAGAAACAGGAACAATTTAAGACGAGTGTTCATTATGAGAACGGTGTCGTATGCAGCGACTGCCACGGCGGCGACCCCGCTCAGGTTGAGTGGGAGAAGGCGATGGATAAGAGCAAGGGCTTCAAGGCAGGTTTCGCCAAGCAGGAAATAGCGCTTGTGTGCGACCGCTGTCATGGGAACTACGCCCTGATGCGGCAATACGGCATTCCCACTGACCAACTTGAGAGTTACCGCACAAGCGAGCATGGTAAGGCATTGTTTGAAAGGAACAACACAAATGTTGCGGTCTGCACCGATTGCCACGGCGTCCACGAAATCCTGTCTGTGAAAAACCCCCAGGCGGCGGTGTATCCTCTGAATATTCCCGCGACCTGCGAAAAATGCCACGCTGACAAAAAACTGATGGCGCCTTATGGCAACCACACGGACATCGTTGAGAATTACCGCAAGGGAATACATGGCAAGCGTCTCCTTGAGGACGGCGACATCGGCGCCCCAACATGCGTAACCTGCCACGGCAACCATGGCGCAGCCCCGCCGGGTGTGGCGGAGGTGGTGAATGTCTGCGGACGCTGCCATGCCAACACACGAGATTACTTTGAACAGAGCGCTCACTTTAATAACGGCATTGAGTGCGTCAACTGCCACGACAACCACAGGAATGTGCATCCAACGGATGAAAAATTCAAAAGCAGCGATGAAGGCGGGTGCCTTTTATGCCATGATCTCGGTGACGACACGCCTGCGTCAAAATTTATAAAAGACCTGACAGACCGGTTGGAGCGTGCGCGCCTTGCTGTCAAGGATGCGGAGAAGGAAGTAAAGAAAGCGGAGCAGGCGGGGGTGATTGCTGATGCGGAGAATCTGCTTCTTATTGAAGCCCGCGCCGCACTCACCAAGTGGGGCCCGATCCAGCATTCGCTTTCAAGGGAAAATATAGAGGCAGTCCTTCAGGAAGCCTCATCCAAATCGGAGCACATAGAGGAGAATATTGACAAGTATTTCAAGGAGCAGATGGATCGCCACATAAAGATCAGCATTGCGATGGGTTTTGTATTTATAGTCATGCTGCTTGTTTATCTTAAATACCGTGTGTTGAAGGCATCTCTTCTAAGAGCGAAGCAGGCAAAATGAGATTTCCCCGTTTATTCGGATGTGCGGCAAGGGTTGGCTGCCTGACGGTATTAATCGTCGGCGTGATACTTTATGTTATGGTCAAGACCACCGAGAAACCGCAGTTTTGCAGCACCTGCCACATTATGAAGCCTTACTATCGTGCGTGGGAAACATCCTCGCACAACAAGGTGCCATGCATTGAGTGCCATTACGCGCCTGGGATTCTGTCCACAATGGAAGGCAAATTCAAGGCGCTGTCGCAGGTTGCAAAGTATGTAACCCGCACCGAGGGCACGCGCCCGTGGGCGGAGATTCCTGACACTTCCTGCCTCCGAAGCGGCTGCCACGAGCGACGCCTCCTTGAAGGCAAGGTCAAATTCGGCGAAATAACATTTGATCACCGCCCACACCTCCTTCAGCAGCGACGAGGCAAACAACTCCGATGCACCAGTTGCCACTCGCAGATCGTTATGGGGTCGCACATCGCCGTTACAAATTCCACCTGTTTCATCTGCCATTTCAAGAATATGCCGCCGGGAAAGGCGGTCGGCGGCTGCACCTCCTGCCACGAGGCGCCGAAAAAAACGATCAATGTTAAAGGCTTGGAATTCAATCATACGCCTTATGTGATGCGCGGGGTGCAGTGCGCTGAATGTCATCTTGATGTAACCGAGGGCGACGGCTCAGTAGCCCGTGAAAAATGTATTGCCTGCCACGCCGAACCCGAGCGGCTCGCCAAATATGGCGACCACGAGTTAGTCCACAGAAAACATGTAACCGAGCACAAGGTTGAGTGCTTTCAGTGCCACGATGAAATCCGTCACGGCGCAATACGGTTGAAGGAAAGCATAACTCCATCGTGCGAGAGTTGTCATAAAGACACGCACACCGCACAGAGGGATATGTATTTCGGTGTCGGCGGCAGGCATGTCAAGTCTGCCCCCAGCATAATGCAGATAGCAAAAGTAGAATGCCGCGGCTGCCACATCGTTGACCCCAACAAGCCCGATGCACACCTCAAGGGCACTTCATTGAAGGCTTATGATATGTCATGCATGGCGTGCCACGGCGTGGAATTTGAAAAAGTGATGCAGGGATGGCAGAAATTTTTGAGTCAGAATATGGTGGATGTTGAGAGGCTCGCCGCGCAGGTGGAGAAAAGACGGGCGGGGTGGGCGGTTGTCG
>JBFMBQ010000386.1:0-2300 GCA_040755115.1 bacterium | reverse complement strand
CATACGGGTCGGACATTCATCAATAAATCTTGACGGCGCAGAGGTGGTTGTGGTTTCCTCTGCAATAACAATCAATAATCCTGAGGTGAAATCCGCCATACGGCGCGGCATCCCCATACTTCACCGCTCGGAAATGCTTTCACTTCTTATGAGTCAGAAAAAAGGCATAGCGGTCGCCGGCACGCATGGAAAGACCACAACAACATCGCTTGTGTCGCTTGTGGTGGAAAACGCCGGCCTTGATCCCACTGTTGTCATCGGCGGTGAAGTGCAGGAATTTCATAGCAATGCAAAATTCGGAAAGGGCGAAATCCTTGTTGCAGAAGCGGACGAGAGCGATGGATCGCTCGTCCGGCTCACCCCATCTATCGGTATTATCACCAACATTGAAGCAGACCATATGGACTATTATGCCGACCTTGCCGCCATAAGAAAGACCTTTGAACGCTTTCTTGCTAAGATACCGCAAGACGGTTCTTCAATACTATGCGTTGATGATCCTAATGTTAAGATGCTCTCCGACCAGTTCTCAGGGAATCAGATCACTTATGGACTCAACAACGGCGCGCGCCTGAAAGCGGTTGACATACATTTCACCGAATATGGCACGAGTTTCACGGTTACAGATCGCGGGCTTGAAATCGGCAGATTTTCGTTGAGGATCCCCGGACTGCACAACATATACAATGCGCTTGCAGCCATAGGCGTGGCGATGGCGCTGAAGATTGATTTTGACACCGTTCGCCAGACTTTAAGGGAATTCAAAGGCGCCAAGCGGCGCTTTGAGGTCATATCTTCAGAAAACGGCGTAACAATTGTTGATGATTATGCCCATCATCCGACAGAGATAATGGCGACCTTGAGCGCGGCGAGAAAAGTTCATCAACGGGGGCGCATCATCTCCGTCTTTCAACCGCACCGCTACACGCGCACAAAATATTTCTTTGAGTTATATGGACAATCATTCTTTAACTCTGACCAGGTTGTCGTTACAGAGATATATCCCGCCGGTGAAAAGCCGATACCTTCTGTAACAGGCGAACTCGTAGCGCGCACGCTTCAGAAATACGGACACACCGAGGTTACCTATATACCTGAAGTCAGTAAAGTTACGGAGTTTATCAGAGGGATAACGAGGAAAGATGATTTAGTGATAACGCTCGGCGCAGGCGATGTGTGGAAAGTGGCGCATGAACTGTCGTTAAAAGAGAAGTCCGCATGAGATAAAATTGAGAACCGTAATTCTCATTACCCCATTTCCCTCGCATAAGCGGGGGATTTTTTTATAATAACTAAATGTCAAATGACAAAATCCAAATAAAATTTGTTGTTTGATCTTTGAAATTCATTTGACATCTTAACTTTGACATTTGAAGTTCTTTTGTAGTTCAGGCTAATTTTGAAAACAAAGGATTTTTTGCATTGTAATCAATATACTATAATTTCATGGTTTAATTATGGATAAGGGGGGATTAACCCATGGCAAAAATGTATTACGATGCTGATGCCGATCTGAAAAACTTGTCTGGAAAGAAAGTTGCTGTGATTGGGTATGGCAGTCAGGGACATGCTCAGGCGCAGAACTTGCAGGATTCAGGCGTGGATGTGGTCGTGGGACTGCGCAAGGGGTCGCAGACATGGGAACGGGTGGAGGGTGACGGACTCAAGCCGATGGAGATGGCAGCGGCAGCGCAGGCTGTGGAAGTGATACAGATTCTTGTCCCTGATCATACGCAGGGGGAGATATATCGTGATTACCTTGAGGGCGGAATGAAGCCCGGCAAGGTGCTTATGTTCTCGCATGGATTTAATATACATTTTCGGCAGATAGTGCCGCCGAAGGATGTAGATGTTGTTATGGTAGCGCCGAAGGGACCCGGTCATCTTGTTCGGCGTGTGTTTACCGAGGGCGGCGGTGTGCCGTCGCTCGTGGCTATTCATCAGGATGCGACCGGGAATGCGCTCAAGGTAGCGCTCGCCTATGCGAAAGGCATCGGCGCAACACGCGCCGGCGTGATTGAGACGACCTTCAAGGAAGAAACCGAGACCGACCTTTTCGGGGAGCAGTGCGTCTTATGCGGGGGTGTATCGGCGTTGATCAAGGCTGGCTTTGAGACGCTTGTTGAGGCGGGTTACCAGCCTGAAATTGCCTACTTTGAATGTCTGCACGAGATGAAACTCATAGTGGATTTGATCTATGAGGGCGGACTCGCACGAATGCGCTATTCCGTAAGCGATACAGCGGAATATGGCGACATGACAAGAGGTCCGCGCATCATCACCGATGCCACGCGCGCGGA
>JBFMBQ010000385.1:0-4293 GCA_040755115.1 bacterium | reverse complement strand
CCCCCAACCGCCCCTACAGGATTTCTCTTTCAGTTACTTCTTGCGATTTAACCATTCTCTCTCCTGAAAGAACAAATTTCTCTCTTAGTGTTCTTCATTATCTTTGTGCCATTCGTGGTTTATCGACGGGGTGCGGAGACCCCGCCCTGCAATTTGAGTAATTATTTATATCATCATGTGAAATAACACCTTATACCTGAATTATTCATACTCACTATAAAAAGATTCACCTTGATAATGAACGGTGAGACGGTAGATGTGAAATGTGAGACGAAAAAAATCATCTCACATCTTACCCATCATGACGATTAATATTTTAAATCAAGAATAATCCGGTATAATAAGGGCTATGATGGATGCCACGAGTGTAAACCTTGTCTATCCCGGCATATCAACATCCGGATTTTACACGGCACATCTCGGATGGGCGGAAGCGTCCTGGATTCATCATGGGCTGGCATCTTTGAGTGCTGCGTTAAAGCACCGGGGGATCGGGGTATCGCTGCTGGATTTGCGGCATAAGCGGAATTGGTCGCACTTTCGGAAGGCGGCGGCGAGCGCACAAAGCAATATTTTCGGCATCACTATGATGTCAGTTGATTACAACACCGCCATTCGCTGCGCTGCGATAATAAAATCAGTGAAGCCCGATGCTTTCATTGTCGTCGGCGGCGCACATCCTTCCATTATGACGGAGGAACTGAAAGACATATCAGAAATAGATTGCATTTTTACGGGCGAGGCGGAGATTACTTTTCCGCAACTTGCGCTTGATCTCGCTAACGGGAAATCTCCGGAACGAGTCGTAAGGGGCGAACCGCCCGAACTTGATGACATACCTTTTGCCGACCGCGAACTGTTCGGTCCTTACGAGTATCCGATGAAATATATGCCTGCGCCGTTTATGACCATCATTGCCGGGCGCGGTTGCCGCTATAACTGCAATTTCTGCCAGCCGGCGGAACGCTTGATTTTCGGGAAGCGTGTGCGGCGGCGGTCGCCGGAGAATGTAATCGCCGAACTGACAATTATGCGCGACAGATACAGTTTTCGGAGTTTTCTCATACATGATGACTGTCTGACGGAAGACGCCGCATGGGTGGATTCATTCCTGAAACTTTACCGTAAAGAAGGTTTCACACAGCCGTTTGCCTGCCAGTGCCGCGCCGACCACATCTGCCGCCGCGTAGAATTGATTCGCCTCATGCGCGATTCAGGACTCACCTGGCTGATCATCGGTTTTGAGAGCGGCAGCCAGCGTGTGCTGAACTTTCTGCGCAAGGGCACGAAGGTGAAGCAGAACCTTGAGGCTGCGCAGATATGCCGCGAATTGGGCATCCGTATATGGGCTAACTATATGTTAGGGATACCCACTGAAACAAAAGAGGAGGCAATGGAAACCGTAAGAATGATACGCCTGATAGCGCCCGATCATTACAGCCCGTCGTTCTACACTCCACATCCGGGAAGCGATCTTTTCACATACTGTATTGAAAAAGGGCTGTCCCGCATACGCTCGCACAGCGATTATAAGCGAAACCCTTACGGTGAAAAGATTGTCGGTGTGGATTATAATTTCCTGCGGCGGGCGGTTATGTTAAGTTTGGGGCTTTCAGCGGCGGGTCGCATACGCTACAGGCTCCTTTCAAATCTTGGGGTCAAACGATTTCTCGCCCGTGTTCGTTACTATGTGCAGCGTGTGGGAATGAAAACACACCGGTAGAATCTATCACTTCATTTTTGTGCAAAAGGACGAGATTTGATGGAACCACAGATTAACACGAATGAACACAGATTCTTCATTTGCGCCTTCGGCGCAAATATCCATCGCTATCTTCGTTCATCTTATCCGTGTTTATCTGTGTTCATCTGTGGTTCAATTTTTTATTCTTAAGTGCTTAAAAACATAAAATGGTTACACGCGGATTACATATTGTTCAGGTCGGATATGACGACAATGTATTCGTTGAGAACGCGCCGCTGGACAGTCTGGAAAGGCAGGTGAATTACGGCAGGATACTTGAACGCAAACATCCGGGCAGCCGCATCTCAAATCTTATTTTTACGAGTTTACCCTCTGCGCGGCGATTTGAGGTGGAAAATGTCGCCTTCATTCCAGTGAAGGGAAAAAGATTCTGGTATCTGATCAAGATCTATCCTCGTCTTGTCGCACTGCATCGGGAATTGTCGATAGATGCGATCACGACACAGACGATATTTGATGAAGCATGGATCGCATTGCTTTTCGGCAAAATCCATCGGGTAAAAGTCATCGGGCAGGTGCATTTTGATATATCTTCGCCGATAGCCCGTCAGGATATGTTGGGAGGAGGTCTCAAGACCTGGGTACGAACAGCAATTGGATTTCGGCTGATGAAACATCTTTTCGCGGTGAGGGTTGTGGGACAAAGAATGCGCCGCGAAATTCTTGCCAAAAATTTGCACAATAATGCCCATGTTCTACCCGTGTTTGTAACAATTCATGCAAATGTTTCACAGGTTAGAAACATATCTACACAGAAAATCCTTTTTGTCGGACAATTGGTCTTTGCAAAAAATCTGGATGACTGGCTTCGTGTCGCTTCAATCATAGCAGGGCAAAAACCCGATGTCGTATTTGAAATCGTGGGAGACGGTCCGATGCGAAGCAGGTTGGAGAATCTTGCAAAGCAATTAAGAATTGCAGAACGCGTCAATTTTCGTGGATTCGTTCCGTATGATGAACTCCCAAAAGTATACGCGACCTCAACTGTCTTTCTATTTACCTCAAAGTACGAGGGCTTTGGACGCGTGGTAGTAGAATCCTACCTTCACAGAATACCAGTAGTTGCCACACGAATCACGGGCGTGGAAGACATCGTTGATAATGGTATCTCAGGCTTCCTTCATGAAAGCGGCGATATTGAGGGTTTAGCCTCAAGTGTGATAAAACTTTTAGACGATGAGGAATTACGGAACAGGATGGGCGCTGCGGGGCGTGAACTGGTGAAATCAAGGTTTGACCCCGAGCGGCTCTCAGAGGCATGGATTGATTTGCTGGCGTCAGCCGCGCCTGAGCGTAATCCAGTGGTTATTTCGCCGTTGAGGGCGACATTTTCGCGCTGGAAAAAACTTTCTTCAACAAAATATTCCCTGCTCAGGGGACTTGAATACGAGCGGATTGAGGGATTGACCTTGAAAGGGCGGACGCTTGATGTGGGCGGCGGACGGCGAGTCAGTTATCTTCACCTGCTTAAGTTTGAAGGCGACATAGAGAGCGTAAATATAGATGCAAAAACAGAGCCGACGGCTGCGGCGGACTTGAACCATCCCCTGCCCTTCCGTTCTGAATGTTATGATAATGTGATCTGTTTCAATACACTTGAACACATATCAAACGACACCCTCGCAGTGAGCGAGATCGTGCGGATGCTGAAGCCGGGCGGACATTTTCATATTACTGTGCCGTTCATTTACCGCGTCCATAGCTCGCCTTATGATTATCATCGTCACACACCCGAATGGTGGACTGAAACTTTCTTCTCACTCGGGATCAAGCCTGAAAATCTCACGATTGAGCCGCTCATCTGGGATACGCACTCGTCAGGCTACTCTCTGATTGAATTCACCAGATTCCGCAGGATTAAAAAGCCGCTTGTAATGCTGCGCGCAGTGCTCTCGCACGCCCGCTGGCGCGGCAGTGAGCGGCTGCCTGAGAATATCGGAAGAAATTATGCGGATTTTGCGCTTGGATACTATATTTCCGGCGTCAAGTAATTCCAATGCTGTAAATATTTCACCACGGAGAACGCTGAGTTCGCAGAGTAGTAGGGGCGCACGGCCGTGCGCTTTTTGGGCGACCGGCCGGTCGCCCCTACATCTTGCGCAAAATGGCAAAGAAATTTATTAACCGCAGAGACGCAGAGAACGCAGAGGAAAACACAGAGAAATATTTTTGCGCCTTCGGCGCAAATATCAGCGTATATCAGTGTTAATCCGTGGTTCATACTTTCAGGTTCCGGCTATGCCAGGTTAGGGTTAATGTATCTGTAAAAATACTGGACAGAGATGATTAAAAATATTTTGAGGCTTTTTTATGAAACTTATAAATATCGTGCAGTTTCACCTGATTTTACAAATTTGTTTTGCTGCCTGCTTGATGTTAAACGGCAAAAATTAAATACCGGGAGATTATACAGGTTTCGTCTTGGGGATATTAACTTTTACGCCAGAGCCAATGACTGGTGGACGGTTGAAGAAATAGTCCTTAATCACGAATACGGATTTGTGAAAGATATTTTTGATAGCGGGTCG
>JBFMBQ010000384.1:0-3777 GCA_040755115.1 bacterium | reverse complement strand
CCTTTGACTTTCTCGGATTCACGCATTTTTGTGATAGAACAAGGAAGGGGAAATTCAAGTTAGGGCGAAAGACAGCGAGGGCGAGATTCAGGCAAAAGATTAAAGAGATGAACCGATGGTTAAAGGGAATAATGGGGACAGCCACCGTTTTTGACAGGACGGGCTGGGGAATAATGGGGACAGCCACCGTTTTTGACAGGACGGGCTTACTGGCTGTCGCAAAGTGCAATAATAATGGGGACAGCCACCGTTTTTAATAATGGGGACAGCCACCGTTTTTGACAGGACGGGCTTACTGGCTGTCGCAAAGTGAAACCCTCGCGCTGGCAAGAAATCCCTGATTAAAGCAAAATAAAATCGTGAAGAAACTGAAACTCTATATTGAGACATCGGTCTGGAATTTCCATTTCGCGGACGGACAATGCGCGGGCAAAAGGAAGGGGCTGATGCTCGCTTCTTCCGGGTTAAGAACTGTCTGACTGAGAACCCCATAACGGAAACACTTTATTGAAAAAGATTCCCCCGCTATTCCATCCTTTCCTGTTTGGAGTTAAAATATAAATGGTGATTGATCATGACAACCAAAGAAAAGATATTTAAAACGATCGACGAGATTCCTGAGGAAAGGTATCCCGATCTCTTTGAAATGGTGGAAGATTTCAAGAAGAAATCCGCAATTAAAAAAGGCGGGAAATGGGCTCGCTTTGCCGGTATTCTAACAGAGGAAGAAGCCAATGCCATGCTTGCTGTAATTGAGGAAACTTGCGAGCGAATTGACTATGACTAAAGAAATCGCGCTTGACACAAGCGTCCTCGTCCCATATTTCAAAAATGATTCAAGTATTGTCATCCGTTTGGAAGATATAGACATTATATCTATACCTTTTTTTGTTATCGGAGAGATGATGATTGGTTTTTCATATACCGTTCCTTCCGATGCTGCCAGAAGGGAGTTTGAGATTTTCTTGACACATGCGAATATTCTCGGATGCAATCGAAATGTCGCGGACAAATACGGTGAGATTTTCGCATACCTGAATAGAAAAGGGTCTTTGATCCCAACAAACGACATCTGGATCGCAGCCTGCTGCCTTACGGCGGGTGTGCCGCTTGCAACAAGGGACAACCACTTTCAGAGAATCCCCGATCTCAAAGTTGAAATGTGGTAATCCTAATCCTCTCTGAATGTTACCATCCATTTTTGCAGAAATAATAAACAATTACCAACAGCCGCTTTCCATTAAAAACCATGATTTGTGGTAAAATGTCTGATATAAAATGCTTTGCGCTATGCCTCTAAACTTGAAAAGAATTGGCAAGGAGCGGGAAAAATGAATATTTCAAATTTTATTCACGCGATGGAAATTCTACTGATTTCCGCGGCGTTCTTTATGTGCTGCGGGTATGCAAAGAGCGCTGCGCAATACACTCGTGCCGCTGATGGGCTGCTTCTGAATCTGCCAACGGGCAGGATGAAGGTTGAAGTCTGCGCGGACAACATCGTTCATATTCTTTTCAGTCCAACAGATTCGCTCCCTGAGAGAAAAAGCCTGATAAGAGTTGAAAAGCCCCTCGCAGCAGTGAAATGGGATGTTAAGGAAGGCGAAGATAATCTGGAGATAACGACGAAAAAAATTCGGATCGCTGTCTCAGTGAAAACCGGCGCGCTGATGTTTTACAACACTGAAGGCGACCTGATTTTGCGTGAACCCGCAGACGGCGGCAGGACTATGGCCAGAGCCAATGTTTCGGGAGAAGATGTCTACAGCATAACACAAAGTTTTATGCTGTCCGCTGATGAAGGACTTTATGGTCTGGGGCAGTTTCAGGACGGCATTATGAATTACCGCGGGCACGACATCGTCATGGCGCAGGTGAACACGATTGTCGTTGTCCCGTTCTTAGTCTCGACGCGCGGATACGGCATACTCTGGGACAATTATTCTCTTACGAAGTTCCACGACGGGGCGGACGGGATGTTTCTCTGGTCGGAGGTCGCCGACGGGATTGACTATTACTTCGTTTACGGACCCGAGGTGGACGCTGTCATCTCCATCTACAGGGAACTGACGGGCGCGGCGCCGATGTTCGGCAAGTGGGCTTACGGCTACTGGCAGAGCAAGGAGCGTTACACATCCGGCGACGAACTGCTCGCCGTCGCCGGGGAATACCGCGCCCGCAAGTTGCCGATTGACAACATCGTTCAGGACTGGATGTACTGGGGCAAGTATGGCTGGAGCGCGATGAAGTTCGACGAAATGGCTTTCCCGAATCCCGAAAAAACGATCGCCGGACTGCACAAACTGAATTTTCACATAATGATCTCGATATGGCCGAAATTCGACAGGTTGTCCGATATTTATATGGAAATGGACAAAAAGGGACACATAATCAAGGGCGCGGGCGGCGCCGCCGATCCCTCTTTTTACGACGCGCACAGCGAAGAAGCGCGAAAGATATACTGGCGTCATGTGAAAAAAGGCATTTTCTCGAAAGGTATGGACGCATGGTGGATGGACGCCACCGAGCCGGAAGTGGCAGGCGGCCGCTCACCGGAAGAACACGCCGAGGCAATGAAGAAAATGGGCCGGTTGTCGCTGGGCACGACCGCGAGATACCTGAACACTTTTCCGCTCATGTCAACAAAGGGCGTATATGAAAACATGAGGAAAGACGCGCCGGGCAAGCGGGTTTTCATCCTCACTCGCTCGGCGTTCGCCGGGCAGCAGCGCAACGCAGCGGTTACCTGGTCAGGCGACATAGAAGCGGAATGGGAAGTGCTGCGGAATCAAATATCGGCGGGGATCAATTTCTGCATGGCAGGCATTCCTTACTGGACGACAGACATCGGGGCGTTTCATGTGCGCTACGCCGGCGGCTGCGAAAATCAGGAATACCGTGAAATGTATGTCCGGTGGTTTCAGTTCGGTGCGTTCAGCCCCATTTTCCGCTCGCACGGCACGCACACGCCGCGCGAAATCTGGCGGTTCGGTGAGCCGGGCGACTGGGGCTATGACACGCTTGAAAAGTTTGACAATCTGCGCTACCGCCTGCTGCCATACATTTATTCGCTCGCGTGGAAAGTAACGAGCGAGGGTTACACTATTATGCGCGGGCTGCCGCTTGATTTCAGAAACGATGTGAATGTGCGCAACATTGACGACCAGTTCATGTTCGGGCACGCCTTCCTCGTCAATCCTGTTACAGTGCCGATGTATAACAAGGAAAGACTGAACGCGGGGGCGAAAATACTCAAAAAGGAGAAGGTGGTAATCACACTTCCAATCATTACCGACTGGAAGGTGAAAAGCAGGAAAGTGTATCTTCCGCAATCAGCTGGGTGGTATGATTTCTGGACAGGAAAACATTATGAAGGCGGGCAGACGATAGAAGCGGCGGCGCCGATAGATATTATGCCGCTGTATGTGAGGGCAGGCTCAATCGTGCCGATGGGACCGAAACTTCAATATGCCACGGAGAAGCCCGCCGACCCGATTGAGTTGCGGGTTTATCAAGGCGCTGACGGTGAATTCAACATCTATGAAGATGAAAACGATAATTACAACTATGAGAAAGGTGTTTATGCGATTATACCGATTAGATGGGATGAAAAAACAAAAACGCTCACCATCGGCGACTGCAAAGGTTCATTTCCCGGCATGCTTGAGAAGAGGATTTTCAACATTGTTATCGTCGGAGGGGGGCAAGGAGTGGGTGTTGATTTGACAGAAGCCCCGAATAAGACCATAACCTATGCAGGCAGAAACCTGACTGTCG
>JBFMBQ010000383.1:0-11547 GCA_040755115.1 bacterium | reverse complement strand
ACCATCTTTGGAATCCAATTTTTTTAACCGCGCTCCATCGCACGCCAAGCAGTTAAGTTCTGTTGTCATTTTTTATCTTTCTCTGCCTCCCGTCTGCGGATGACCTCAAGGAGCACTTCCGCAGTGAGGACATCTTCCGGATGATCTATTTCCGTTCCTGAGATGTGCTCTTGTATCAGGTAACCTATATTTTCGCCTAAAAAGACATGCACACCGCTCCTGCCTTCGGTGTCCATAAGGACTTCAATCCGAATTGCGCAGACGGAGCCGTCCGCCAAATAGCGTCTTTCCAGGTCCTGCTGACGATACTTGTCGCATTTCATATAGGGAACGAGAATATCCCCTTCAATTCTTTTCATCCATTCAGGCGGTTGTGTAACGGCGAAAACGGTTATCACTGAACTTAGGTGCGGGTTGTCTATCAGTTTTTGAATTGCTTCATCAATCAGACCGTCTCTGCGGTAGACGATATTCGCGATGGGGAGCACTACGATGTCCGGATAGTAGCCGTCGGATTTTTTCAGTGAGTAAACGACATGGCGGAGGGCATCCTCAATGGGCGCCGTGTCGTTTGAGATTTCGGGGGGGCGCATGATCACCGCTGCGCCTTCTGCATGGGCAACTTCAGCGATTTCGTCGGAGTCGGTGGATACTACAATCCGATCAACGAATTTCGCATTCAGGGCGTGCTGGATAGTGTATGAGATCACAGGTTTGCCTGATATTGGCATCAGGTTTTTACCCGGAAACCGCTTGCTGCCTCCCCTTGCTGGTATCACGCACAGGACTTTCATAAGTCCATCACCCTAATCAAAATTGAAAAATGTCAAATTTCAGATATAAAATATTATCCACTAATTTCACGAATTTTCACGAATCAAATTAATGTTAATTTGTGCAATTAGTGGGTCATATTTTTTATCATTTGATCTTTGTCATTCACTTGACATTTTGGTTTTGACATTTGAAATTGATCATTATTCCGCACTCCGCATTCTGCAATCCTATGAAGTTGGTGTGAGTGGAGCGTGGAACCTCATCCTTATCTTTCACTTTTTTCACTCTTCTGTTCCATTATGCGAACAATACAGGATCATTCCAATTTTATAGGAAGGCTTCTATATCTTATGGCTACATCGTCCACGCTAACAATTACACCCTTCTTTAATTCGTTCTCCATTTCAGACACAACTTCCACAATCCGCTTTGTTATAGAATTGGGGCTACCATTTTCCACTCGTAGATTTATTACGCTTGGTTTTGCGTAGCCACCAAGTGCTAATAGGGCTGAAAAGTCAAGGTCTTGTGTGATTAAAACCCTGTTGTGTTTTCTCGCAAATTGCAGAATAAATATATCCTTTGTTTTTATATCCATTACTTCTGAGACCCTTATAATATCCCATCCCTTTTGTTTTAATTCCTCAACCGTTAAAGGTGAAATATTCATATTGGCAAGGAATTTCAGATCAGGCACCCGAGGCTCCCTTCAGAAGAACGATCTTTGTCTTTTCAGATGCAAGCCATGCGGCATATTTTACAGCCTGTTTGATATCTTCTTCTTCAAGTTCTGGATAAGCCTTTAGTATCTCATCTCTGGTCATGTCACTCGCAATCATTTTGAGAATAACTGAAACAGTTATCCTCATTCCTCTTATTGTAGGCTGTCCAAGACAGACATCGGGATCAATAGTTATTCGGTCTAATTCCTTCATGGAATCCTCCTTTGGTTTAAACCTGAATTGCTCATACCACACTCAGAGATCCGCACTCCGCACTCAACAATTTCTATTCAATCATCTCCCACATCAGTATCTCATCATGTTCAATGTTAATGCGCGCTTTTCTTCCGATTATGATGTTCATCATGTCTGTGGGGATGCCGCAGCCGGGGCGCTTGACGGCGAGCATGCTGCGTGTGATGGTTTTTCCTTTTTTAATATCACGGGCGGCGACGAGGCTGCGGCGGCTGAGGAGGATATGTTCGGCTTCCGCCGGGGTAACGCGCTTGAGGGGTGAACCGAGCGATTTTTCCGTCAGGCGCACCGCCTGGCACATCTCCTTCAGTTCATCAGGTTCCAGAGCAAACGGATGGTCTGGTCCAGGCAGAGAACGGTTGAGTGTGAAGTGTTTTTCTATTACGCATGCACCGAGCGCAACCGCCGCCACATCGGCAACGATGCCGCGCGTGTGGTCAGAGAAGCCCACCGGCAGATGTAACGCCAGGCGCATGGTTTCCATTGCTCGCAGGTTCAAGTCTTCAAACTCTGGGGGATGTTTTATCACGCAATGGAGCAGGATAATGCTTTTATTGCCCTCGCTGTGGATTACATTGACAGCGGTTTCAATATCGGCGAGATTTGCTGCGCCCGTTGAGAGGATTATGGGTTTACCGGTTCGTGCCGTCTTTCGCAGAAGGGGCATATTCGTGATGTCAACCGATGCTATCTTGTATGCCGGCACACCAACGGCTTCAAGTTCGTCAACCGCTTTTTCATCAAACGGCGTGGATAAAAAAATGATCTTTCGTTTTCTGCAATGTTCCGCGAGCGGGGCATGCCACTTCCTCGGCATTTCAACGCGCTTAATGACATCCCACAGGGTCTCTCCCTTTTCGGATAATTTCGTTTTCCTGATATGCGAGACCATAGGGGCTTTCCGTGAGTAAAGGGTTTCAGCGGAGAAGGTCTGAAACTTCACTGCATCCGCCCCCGCCTCAGCAGCAACATCTATGAGTTGAAACGCCTGTTCCAATTTGCGGTCATGATTGCTGCCCGCTTCTGCAATTATGAAGCAGGGATGCCCGGCGCCGACCTTATGTTTGCCGATATTGATAGATTTTTTGCGTTCAAGTCTGTTTATCATTTCTCATTAAGTAAGATGTTAGATGTGAGAAGTGAAATGATAAATCATCTTACATCTTCCGTCTCACATTTCCCGTTATTTTTTTCTTGCATACATGAGCAACTTGTAGCCTAAATGATTTTCAAAAATAAATTTTCCCAATTTTTTCTTCGTTTTATCAGGTAAAGAGAAATCAAACGGGTCTGGAGCGGAAAGATAAGGGTCGCGGTAATTAAGGTAATTGAGAATCTCCTCCATCTGGCTCAACTGCGTGTCGGTATGAATCGGCTTGAAGGATTTTTTTATGAGGAGAGCGGACAGGACCTCTTTTGAAAAATACCACAGATGATTTCTGCCGCCGAAGCAGGAGCAGTGTTCGTGGAGGATCATCGCCGAGAGGGCGTTGCGGTTCGGCACCAGCAAGCCCAACAGACCGCCCTTGCGAAGGTAACCGCGGCATTCTTCTAAAAGTGATGCTGGGTCGGGAACATGTTCCAGCACTTCCCATAATGTGATCACATCAAAGGATTCCGGCTCAAATCCAGCCTCGTGCAAGAGGCACTCCCTCACATCCAACTTGAGTTTCTCCCTTGCATATCTTACCGCTTTCGTATTCAGTTCCATCCCCACCGTATCCCAGCCGCGAGAGCGCGCAATTTTCAGGAACAGTCCGATGGAACAGCCGATATCCAGCACCCTGCCGCGCCCGGGGAGAAGCCGTTCAAGATCGCCGCATATATTATTAAACTTTTTTGTGTCGTAATCCTGTTCCGTCTGCGAAAGGAGCAAGTCAACCCACATATCGTGCGAGCGGCACCTGCGGTTTATCTCAACAAGTTTCTTCGGGTTCACCTGCGGGTTCACATATATCAATCCGCACTGTCGGCATTTGACGAATTGAAAGCCATCCTTCACGAAGACTGGCTGAGTATCCGCTGTGTCGCACAGAGCGCATTTCACATATCTCCTGAGTTCTTTCTTCAGATCGCCGTTTTCGTCGTGGAGAAGTTTAAGTTCTTTTGCGATTTCCTTCCAGATTTTATCTCTGCCTGTTTTTTTAACGAAATCTCTGGTTGATATGCGTTTTTGATGTGTCGTTTTCGTGTTCTTGCGATTCATTTTGGGAAAAGCAATACTGAGTTGGTATTATATCTTATCCTGGAGTGCGACATCACGATGTCGGACTTTAATGAAAGTGATGTCCCTGATTACTACATGCAGGGATGCCACCGCACTATTAGATTATCCCTTGATTTTTCGCGGTGTCATCTCGTCAGAATTTCTAACGGCTTTTTCCTGCCTCTCTCCGTTCTATCAAAGTCAGAGTCATAACTGATTATTATCAGATCATTTTCTTCTGCTGCAAAATATTGATAGGCATCATCAAAATCAAGGTTGAATCGCTGGCTAATTTTAACAACACGTTGGATCTCATCAATTTTTACCCGAACCACTTGAGTTCCAGATTGAAAAAGAAGATCGTTAAGAAATTCTATGAATGCTTTGGGGTTCTTATTATGTAGGAGGAAAATTCCAATAGAATAGATCGAAAAATCAGTTATAAAAAGCCCTGTAGAATCAGTCTTCTGTAAAAATCTTCGGGCTTCATTTGCTTTCTTTTGCGCTAAAATGATCTCCAGCCAGATATTGGTATCTACCAGAAACATTAGTCTCCCCACCACTCTTGAGTAATTTTGTGCTGAAGTTCCACAGATGTATATTTATCGCGCAATTCCCTCAAGGCACCCGCCCAGCCGAAGGTGAAATGCCCTTTCTTTTTTTTGCGTTTTCTCTTCTCAATCAGAAACTCCACAAAATCTTCTACCTCTTGCCGAAGGTCAATCGGTAATTCACCTATTTTTTCTTCAAGTTTTTTCATCGTTTCATCTCTCGTGAACTTTCACACTTTTATTATACCTATCAGGTCTCAATAATCAGGCTGATCTCGCGCAGTAGATATGCGTCAAGTGTTAGATAAGGTCAGGTTCTGATCATTATCAGCATCATCTTGAATTTTTTTATTGCTTTGAGCGAGTGCGGCTGATTGGCAGGCATTATGATCATCTCGCCTTCCTTCAGGTTGAAGGGTTTGCCGCTGATGACGATTTCCGCCTTGCCGTCAAGTATGCAGACGAGCGCATCATAAGGGGCGGTGTGCTCGCTCAGCCCCTGCCCTTTGTCAAAGGCGAACAGTGTAACTGTCCCTGTCTTTTTATTTATTATCTGCCGACTGACGACAGAGCCATCCCTGTAATCAACGAGGTCAGTCATCTTCAGTGTCTGCGATGCGAGTTTTTCCGAGCCGTTTTCTTGTTTTCCGCTATCCATAGTCTTTGCGCCCTTTGGGTGAAAGATTAAATTTCAATCACGGGGCTGATCTCGCGCTGGCTGCATGCTTCAAGCGGGATATCAGGGTAATCGGTTGTTTTCAGATACGCCCTTGCGGTGCGCAGTGCAACATCATGGGAATTGCAGCGGCGGCTGATATGGGCAAGGAGAATACCCGCGGGCGGTTTAGTGCTGCGGCGGATGATCTCAACAATCGCCTTGCCAGCCTGTTCATTTGAGAGATGCCCCTGCCCGCTCAGCACCCAGTTAATCAGGTAATCAGGTCTGCCCGAACTCAGTTCCCACTCCACCTTATGGTTAGACTCAAGGAGGATGGCGTCGGCGTCGGCGAAGGCGTCAACGAGTGCCGTCGGGACATCGCCGAGGTCGGTAGCAAAACCGATTTTTTTTGTTTTCGCTCCCGTCTGCTGCGTGATCACGAAACCGACAGGTCTGCCTACGATGTCCACATTCCAGCCGTTGCCATGCGGCACTTCTATCGGCTCAACACGCATGTTGTCAATGAAGAATGCGCCCTTTGAGAAGAATTTAACAGCGTCCGAATCCTCAAGTGAATGAAACGACCAGCAGCGGCGCTTCACATCGGGGAAGGTGTCCTCGTGGACATAAAGTTGGAGGTCGTATTTTTTGATGAGTTTGTATGTTGTGGCGTCAATGTGGTCGCCGTGGGCATGTGTGGCTAAGATGGCGGAGACATCTTCTATCCGAACGCCTATTTTTTCAAGGCTTGTGCAGATATATTTCATGCTGAGGCGTCCGGCGTCAATCAGGAATTTCACATGTTCGCCCTCAACGAGGGTGCAGTTTCCGCCGCTTCCGCTGCCAAGAACACAAACGCGCATTGACATAATCCCCTGCCTTCAGCCTGTTAAGAAACGATTATAGTCATAAGGAGGGTTTGTGGCAATAATATTTATTTTTGACAGGATTGATTTCAGCGCAAAAAACAGCCAGGGATTGGGTAAGAAGGTAGACGGTAGATGGTAGACGATCATCTCCCGTCTTCCATCTTCCATTTCCCATCTCGGGTTGCTGGCTACTGGTTACTGGCTACTGGCTACTATATTCTATGCACCTTGCACTTTTTGCATCAGAGTCAGGATTTACAGGCATAATTTTAAGCCAAGTTTTTTTAATTCCGAATTCAGGGTGTTTTCGTCTCTGATTTTGAACAAATGTGATTTGCAGGTGCAATCGGAACAACCGAAGTTCGGGATCTGGGTTTGGGTTTTTGCAAGTTCATGTGCAATTCTACATTCTTCCGATTTGCCGCTTTTTTTATAAGAAACTTTGACAATCTTCGCAGCCCTGCTGCCGAGCAGATAATCAATGTGCCAGAATTTATTTTTTGATTTTGACAGGTGCCGCGCGATTCTTTTTTCAAGGTTGTTCTGCGCGGAACCGACATAAGCGTAGATACCCTGTTCAAAATTAATTTTTCCCAGCGAGCCTATTTTGGGTTGAATATTTTTATCAACAGCAATTATCAGGACATAAATCCCTTTCATTAATTTCCGCCTTAAGAAATAAGGGCGGGTTTGAAACCCGCCCCTACTATGATCCTACTTACTTATATTTTTTTATACCTTAAATGCCATTATCTTTGTGCCTTGCGGCGGGCGAGCATCTTGGAGAGGTTAGCGGCGGCGTTGGGGTCCATAGCGGCGAGAATATCTGCGACATTTTTTTCCTTCATTGAAGTGAGGATTTCAACTTTTTCCTGATCGGTGAGGCTGTTGAAAATATCAACGACAGTTTCTGATGGGATTTTTTCAAAGATTTTGGCGACGGCGCGGTAGTTTTCGGTAATTTCAGAGGGTGCTGCCTCGGCGGCGGCTGTGGGCACTCTTATTGGAGGCGCCCCGACAGCAGGTGCCTGAACACGGGCAGCACCCGGCGCAGCGGGTGTGGTCGGCGCATAGACACCTTCCTTTATTTCATTAATATCTTTCTTTACCGTCTTGAGGGTTGAGGTTGTCTCTTTAAGTCCGCTCGTGAGTTTACTAATATTCTTTCTCATCGTCCCCAATCGCTGCACCTCGTTCTGCGTTTTGATCAGTTCCTTTCGGAGGTCTTTCACATTTATGATCTGTTCGGGTGTCAGGCGCCCTTCCCAGGATTCCTTGTGAAGCGGGCTGGCGAGAAAACCCAGAACGGGGACATTCTTGACCGATTGGTATGCGGCTTCTTCTACGCCGCGCAATGCGCCCACTACATGCAGCAGCGTTACTGCGAGGAGGAAAGTGATCACCGCCAGCGTTACCCATAGCCAGGTGAAGCCGCGCCGCGGGGCTTCCACTTGCTGAACTTCTTTCTCAGGTTTCTTTGCCATGCCATATCTCCAATTAATGTATTTTAATTGTTAATACTGAAAATTGAAAGATCGGGAGATTCAATCTTGAATATTTTGATCTTCCAAAAAGATTGCTTTTTACGCATATTGCATATCGCACATCTTGCATTGAAATCAATTCACTACCTTCAATTTGATCGTCCGCTCAAAATAATTTCCGATCATCCCCTCTTTAGGTTTTCCCTTGACCGATTCGCCTTTCGTAAGCATCACCTGTAATGTAATTTCGGTGTCTTTGGCGGAGGCAGTGGGTCTTATGGTCATCGGAAGGACGGTTATATTATCGTCCTCTAATCCTTCCAGAGTATCTCCGACAATCCTGCACCCCATAGGGAGATTTACTTCCCAGCCGGGTGCGAATTTAGACAACGAATCGCCGCCGATGGTTTTCGGGTCAATATACAGCCATGCCGTCCTGTAGGGAGGCGCTTCCTTATCGCCTTTTGAGCGGCCGAGCACTGTCAGGACTGTTTTCTTTTTGCCCCTCTTTGCGGTGATGACTAAAGTGCCGTCACTCTGCCGCACAGATTTTTTTGTATCTTTATCAAATACATCAACGATGTTGTATCTTTCATCTTTCCAGGGACCGTTATTTACATGGCAGTCAAGACAAGTTTTCGCCTCTCCGACGATTCCAACAGCCGGTGGATAGGCGAACACCTTTTTGGGTTTTTCAATCAGAGAGATTGTGCCCATAACTGTTAGAACAATAAAAGTCTGAATCAAAATAATTGATGTTTTTCTTGTTCTCATTTTCCTTTCCGCCTCCAGCGTAATTACAATTTATTGTTTCTTCAAAATGTCAAGCACTCTTGTAATGTATGTGCGGGTTTCATCATAGGGCGGGATACCGCTGTGAGCGTCCACGGCGGCGGGACCTGCGTTGTAGGCAGCGAGCGCAAGTTGAAGGTCGCCCCCGTATTTATCAATAAGGGATTTCAGGAAGCGCGCGCCGCCGTCAATATTTTCGGCGGGACTGAAGGGGTTTTGCACGCCGAGTGATTCAGCGGTGGCTGGCATCAACTGCATAAGCCCCATTGCGCCTTTGGGAGAAACCGCATTCGGATTATAGTTTGATTCTGCTTTCACGACCGCGTGGAGGAGTTTCGTGTCAAGGTTATATCTGTCGGCGGTGGATTTAATGAGTTCATCAAGATTTCCTGGTTCGTATTTGATAGTGTTATCAGTCCGCAGGAGTTCGTCTGTAATCGGTGTGGTTTTGGAGGGATTCATCAGGAGTTCTTCCGGGGCGGTGTTGTTCTGCTGGAGAGAGTCTTTCAACTGGCTCTGGAAATCATTATTGATGCGCGGCATGGGGAGCATCGCATTGAAGCGCTCCTGAATCTGCTTGATGCGCTCCATCATCCGCGTGATGCCCCACTGCGTGGGCGGTGTGCTTGAGTTCATGTAATCCATAATTTAAATCACAAGATTAACACAGATTTCACAGATTCTATGCATTCGTTGCAAACGGGTCAAGTCCGCGCATTGTGCGCACATGTTTTACAGATGAAATGTCGTCAAGGAATTTCTGGTTTTTCATCTGCTCGGCTTCGTTGTATCGCACCAGTGCGCGGTTTTTAGTCTTCACTAAAACCTCTTTTTCTTTCTTCGCTTCAATGAGTTCCGTCTGCGCCTTTTCCATATCCCTCCGCGCAACGGCAACCCGCTCTTGCTGCACATCCATCGCGCGCTCTATCCAGAAAATATACGATTGATAAAACGAAAGATAAGTTATGGACAGGTCTTCTCTTGCTGCCTCCTGGCGCATCGCCTCAAAATATTGAACGCGCAGCCCTTTCAGCCGCTCCATCTCGCCTGTCTCTTTCATCAGAATCCGCTGTTTCTCCGCCAGAACGAGTTGCTTCTGTTCCTCTATCCACGAGCGGTATCTCAATACTGGTTGGAGCCGAAACCGAAACATCTCAGTCAAACACCGCCTTCAGCGCAGCGACGGAATCCTCGTATTCCATTTTTTCAAAGAGTCCCTGCTTGATGAAACCGTATATGCGGTCAATTTTCTGAATTGCGTAATCAATTTTCGGATTGCTGCCCTTTACATAGGCGCCGATGTTGATGAGGTCTTCGGCGTCCTTATAAACTGCTATGGTTTCGCGCAGTTTGCGCGCCAGTTGAAGGTGGTCATCTTCAATGATGTCAATCATAACGCGGCTGATGCTCTGGAGGACATCAACCGGGGGATAAATGTTCCGCGAGGCGAGGTCGCGCGAGAGGACGACATGTCCATCAAGTATGGCGCGCACGATGTCTGCGACAGGCTCGTTCATATCGTCCGCTTCCACGAGGACATTGTAAAGCCCTGTGATTGAGCCGTTTCTTGATGTGCCGGAGCGCTCAAGGAGTTTCGGCAGTATCCCGAAGAGGGACGGCGTGTATCCGCGCGTTGTAGGCGGTTCGCCGCGCGCAAGTCCGAGTTCACGCTGTGCATAAGCGAAGCGGGTGATGGAGTCAATCATAAGTATTACATCCATGCCCTTATCGCGGAAGTATTCAGCAATGGCCGTAACTGTGAAAGCACTTTTGATGCGCATCAGCGCCGATTGGTCGGAGGTGGCGACGACGACGACCGAGCGCGCCAGACCTTCCTCACCGAGGTCGCGTTCAAGGAACTCGCGCACTTCTCTGCCGCGCTCACCAATCAGTCCGATCACGCTTACATCGGCGCGGGTGAAGCGCGCTATCATTCCCAAGAAAGAACTTTTGCCGACACCGCTGCCGGAGAAGATGCCCATGCGCTGCCCGCGCCCGCAGGTGAAGAGGGCATCAACGGAGCGTATGCCGAGGGGCAGCGGTCGCGTTATGCGCTGCCTGCTCAGCGGCTTCGGGGGGGAGGTGTGCACCGGGTAACACGATGCGCCGGGAATCGGTCCCTTGCCGTCTATCGGGTTGCCAAGACCGTCCAGAATGCGCCCGACAACACCATCGGAAAGCATCAATGAGAGCGGCTGCCCTGAAGCGCATACCTCGCTGCCCGGGCAGATGCCGTGCATCTCGCCGAAGGGCATCAGGAGGACGCGGTCGCCCTTGAAGCCGATGACCTCGCATGGGATCATCTCACCGCCGTTGCGGGGGCGAACAACACAGTATTCACCGACCGACATTGCGGGTCCGTCCGATTCAATCACAACACCGAGCACATCGGCGACCCTGCCGGTCTGCTTCACAAGATTCATCCGCCCGATGAAATCGCCGAAATGCTGCGGATTTGATAAATCAAATGATGTGCTCATGTTTATAAAATCCAGCCCACTAAGGACACGAAGCCAATGGTTGATGATTGATTTTTTTTAATGAACTTCGTGGGACATTAAACACTTACTGTTCTTCTTCTTTCAGTGCGCCGAGAACCTGTTCTTTGATTTCCTGAAATTGCCTGTCAACGCGGGCGTCCACTGTGCCGGATTCGGTCTGAATGATGCACCCGCCGGGTTCTACCTTCGGGTTGGCTGCAAATTTCAGTAACTCGTAACTCTCCAGCAGGGCTGCGATCTCATCGTTCTGCTGTTGCAGCACTTCAAGATCGAGGGGATTTACATGAACTAAAAACTGTTTTTTGAAATTCACTTTTTTGATGGCGTTCTTGACAACGCTTACCACTGAATTGGGGTCAGTCATTATCTCTTTGTGCAGCACACGCTCCGCCACATTGACCGCCATCTTGACTATATCGTTTCGCGCCTCGTTGAGAAGATCGCTGCGGTATGCCTTCAGTTCCTCAATTGTGCGGGAGATCATGTTAAGACTGTTCTTGATTTCTTCAATTGACTGGTTTTTCCCTTTTGTGTAGCCAGCCTGATAACCTTCCTTGAATCCTGTCTCTTCGCCTGTTGAGTATCCCCCGGAATACGCCTCTTTTTTTGCATTTTCTGCATCCTGCGCAGAAGCCGCTTTCAGGGCTTCAATCTCCTGCGCCGCCTGCTCTTTTATCCGCTGTGCATTGCTCTGGGCGGCATTAACGACTGCTGCCGCTTCCGCCTGCGCCC
>JBFMBQ010000382.1:0-2740 GCA_040755115.1 bacterium | reverse complement strand
AAGGTACCCACCTGTCATGAACAGGTTCGAAATAATAGTGCACACGGCATCGGCGGGGTTTTTGATGTCGTATAGAATATGGAAAAAGTAGACGGCAAAAACTTTGAACAGGCGGTGCTGCAATCAGGCAAACCTGTGCTTGTTTATTTTTGTGCTCCCTGGTGCCGCCCCTGCACGATTCTGCGCCCTATAATGGAAGAAATATCACTGGATTTCAAAGAGCAACTCGGTGTGATGGAAGCGGATGTGGATGCCAGCCCTGAACTCGCCTCATCACAGGGCGTCATCAGCGTGCCGACCATCGTTCTTTATATAAACGGGCAGGCAAATATCCTGACGGTGGGTTTTGATTCAAAGGAAGACATCGTTAAACAGATCACAAAAAAACTTGAAAGTAAGTGAGTATTGTATTCCTTCTTTCTCCAAGATGCTGGTTTCCAGAGAAGTATACTGCAAAAGACAAAAAAAGTTTTTATCCGCATTAAACCGCGCAGGCTTCAACGCATACCTCATCAGCAGCCATACGAACATCCGCTATCTGTCGGGATTTAAAGGCACTTTTGCTTATCTGTTGTGTGCCGGCGAAATGTTTTATCTCCTGACAGATACAAGATATGAACTCAAGGCGAAAAACACAGCGACAGTTAGCGAAATAGTAACCGTTACAGTAATGAATAGATTTAACAAGGTAAGAGAGTTGCTTGGTGATCACGGGATCAAGGAATTAGCGATTGAACAACAAGCGATTTCATACCAGGATTACCTGAAACTCGGCAGGGATTTGAGGAAGATAAAAATTTTAGATGGAAAAGAAACAGTGGAATCGTTGCGGGTCTGCAAGGATGATTCGGAGATACGAGCCGTCAGGAAGGCGTGCGCCATTCTGGACAAAGGCTTCGCATACCTGCTTGATACCGTGCGCACGGGGATGACGGAGAAGGAGTTGCAGTCAAAACTATCAATTTTTCTCATTTCCTGTGGAATAGAATCTATTGCCTTTGAGCCGATAGTTGTTGCCGGTGCCGCCGCCGCTTCACCTCATGCTGAATCAACGGGGCGAAGGATTCGCACAGGTGATTTTGTGCTGGCTGATTTCGGTGTGTGTTGTAATGGTTATAACTCCGATATGACGCGCACCTTTTTTGTCGGCAGGGCGGGCAGCGAAGAGCGCAGTATTTACACTGCTGTGCTTGAAGCGCAGCGCGCAGCCATACTTCACGCGAAGACAGGAATCAGGGCAGGGGCGCTGTTCAGAACTGCCTGGAATATTCTTCGCAAAAATGGTCTTGAAAAATACTTCACACATGGACTCGGTCACGGTATCGGTATGGCGGTGCACGAACAGCCTCACATTATTTCATCTGCAACCGACAGGCTGCGAAAAGGTATGATCTTCACAATTGAACCCGGTGTTTATCTGCGAGGCCGCCTCGGCATAAGGATTGAGGATACAGGTATGCTTACGGACAGCGGCTTCGTTTCCCTGACGCACGCCCCGCGCAGTCTCATTGAAATAAGACGAAGGTAATGCAGAAGACTTATTCCTGTTATAAATTTTTTTGTTAAATTATCTTAACCTGATTATACTGTGCACTATAAGGAGAACTTATGTGGTTTATCTTACTTGAATATCTGCGGATCGCTCTGGAAGTAGTAATAGCGTTCGGACTCGTGATATTTTTTCACGAGTTCGGGCATTTTATTATGGCGAAACTTGCCGGTGTGAGCGTGCCGGAATTCGCACTGGGAATGGGTCCTGAAATCACGGGTATTACAGTTGGCGATACCCGGTATAAACTCTGCATATTTCCCATCGGGGGATATGTAAAGATCATCGGCGAGGATGAAGCGCCGCCTGAAGGGTTGCCGCCACAGAAAAGTCTGAACAACAAGTCCACAGGGCAAAAGGTGTCGGTCATAGCGGCAGGACCGGTGATGAACTATTTCCTCGGGATTTTGTTTTTTGCATCGGTTTATATCTTCTGGGGACTGCCGCGCGAGGTTGATGTTGATCGTCTCTCGGACAGCGTCGTTGTTAATTTTGTGGATGTGCGCAAGGCGGCGGCGAAGGCAGACCTTAAGTCAGGTGATGTAATCCTTGCCGTTGACGGAATCAAGGTTAAGGGCACAGAGCATTTTTCGGAACTTATCGGCGCGAGGGCGGACAGGGAAGTAGTGATTGATCTGCTGCGCGGCGGCAGGAAACTCAAGGCGCAGGTAACCCCGCGCCTTGATGATGTAACGAAGAAAGGGCGGATCGGAGTGGTGATTCGTCCGCCGATGCCGCGCGAGATCAAGGAAATCACGGTCGGCAGTCCTGGCTGGACGGCGGGTCTGCGGCGGGGCGATGTCATACTTGATTTCAACGGCGCAGAATACGACGGCACGCGCTACGAATTTAACGGCAGCGTGAACTTGCTTAAATACGATAAAAAGACCGGCGGTGTCAGAGAAGTGAAGGTCGCAGCGCCTGCGCGCGGCACGACCGATCTCGGCGCAGAGTTTTACCCGCCGATGGAAAAAATCGGCATCGGCAGATCACTCATGTATGGAGCGGAAGACAGCGTCCGCGTTGTCTATCTCGTTGCTTTTACTATTTACAAACTAATTCGGAAGGAAGTCTCAATGGAGGATGTGGCAGGACCAGTGGGGATAATTCAGTATGCCTCAAATTTCGCCCGCAGCGGTCTGCGCGAACTGATCAACTTCTTCGGACTCATCAGCGTCAACCTCGCCGTCA
>JBFMBQ010000381.1:0-3703 GCA_040755115.1 bacterium | reverse complement strand
CTGTAGGGCGGCATCTCCGCATGCCGCCGAAACGGCGCGGTGCGGAGACCGCGCCCTACACATTTACAGATTTGTGAATTCAACCATTTATATGGTCTTGTTAGTAATCCCGTAAATCCTATCTGCCTCATAATCAATACGACCGCGGCAGGTTCAGGACATGCTCGCCGATGAAGTTCAGTATCATTTCTTTTGTTATTGGCGCCGTCCTGAGCAATCTGACGACATCGTGATAATAGATGATGCCGTATTCTTCGGAGAAGCCGTAGCCGCCGAGTGTCTCAATCGCCCTGTCCACTGCGGCGATGCCCAGTTCGGCTGCCTTGAATTTCGCCATGTTTGCATACATGCCGACCACGCCGGGATGCTCGCCCTTATCATAGGCGGTGGCTGCCTTGTAGGTCAGGAGGCGGGTGGCTTCCTGCTCAATCTTCAGTTCAGCGAGCGGGTGCTGGATTGCCTGGTGCGCGCCGATTGGGATGCCGCTGAAAACCTTGCGCTCGCGGGCATACTCGCATGCCTTCTGTATCATATATTCGGAGATTCCCACAGTATTTGCGGCGGCGAGTATGCGCTCGGGATTGAGCGAATTGAACAGCGCCATTGACCCCATGTTTTCCTGCCCCACGAGGTTCTCCGCAGGCACTTCCATTTCGTCCATAAAAAGCGTGAACTGTGTGCTGCCTTCAATGCCGCGCGTGGGGATCGGGTGCAGTTCAAGCCCCTTCGCCTTTGTCGGTGCGATAAAGAGCGAGATGCCGAACGCCTTCGGCATTCCCTGTTTGATGACCTCATCAATGCTTGTCGTGCGCGCCACGAGGAGCATGGCGTCCGCTGTGTCAACGCCCGTGATGAAGGTCTTCTGCCCGGTTATTTTATAGACATCGCCGTCGCGCTTCGCCATCGTGGAGATGCGGAAGGTATTGCTGCCCGCATCAGGCTCGGTGAGTGCGAACGCCATTTTCAACTTGCCTTCCGCTATTTGCGGCAGCAGCCGTTTCTTCATCTCGTCCGAGCCGTTTCGCAGTATGCACATTGCATCCATCGTGGTCAGGACGAAGAAGACATTGCCGAAGCCGTGCGTGCCCATTTCCTCAAGCGCCACCACCATCGCCATCAAGCCGATGTTCGTGCCGCCGTATTCTTCGGGAATGAGCGCGCCGAGGAAGCCCGCCTCGGTGAACATGTCCCATAGTTCCTGCGGGAATTTCTTCTCAACCATAATCATCTTGTGCAGTTCTTCGCGGCGCGGCTCAAGTTTCTTCGCCATGTCGCGGACGGTTTTCTTCATCATCTTCATCTCTTCGCTGAGTTCAAAATTCAGGCTCATTGTTTCCCCCTTAGATTCAAAAATTTGCTAAAAGAATAACACATGAATATAACAGCAGGCAAGGTGTCAGTCGGGAATCAAGTATCTAAAGATTTAAGAATATGGACTGATGATTGTAGTATGATAAAATTATCTTTTAGATGAACGGTCTATGCGCATCAGTTCACGAATGTTAATTTGATGAAAATACTTGTCATAACCGGAAATTTCCCGCCTGATATTGGAGGCCCTGCAACTTACCTCCCCCTGCTCTGTGCAAGGCTGACGGAAAGAGGACATAAGATATGCGTCCTGACTCTATGGGATGCAAGGTTTGAACCCGATGATGAAAAATACCCGTTTGAAGTCATCAGGATTCCTCTTCAGAAGAGCCGCTTCAAAGCGATGTTTTTTAAGTGCGTCTCAAAAATTGTTGAGTCAGGGCGAAACTACGATGTCCTGTATGTCCATGGCATCGGACTTGAGTCGGTCATGGCGAATTTTATTTTAAGAAAGCCCCTTGTTCACAAGGTTGCCGGTGATTGGGCATGGGAAAGCGCCATCAACTTGAATCTCGTTGCAGATGATTTTGAAGAGTTTCAGAGGAAGAAATATCCCTTAAAAATAGAGTATTTGAAAATGAAGAGAAATTTTTATATCCGGAGAGGGCACCGAGTAATTGTGCCGAGTAATTATTTAAAGAAATGGGTGAATTCGCTCGGCGTGTCTGAAAATAGAATTAGTGTTGTTTATAATACATTTCAATTTGACGGGGACATTAAAGATGTGGATATTCCCTTAAAAACCGATTTTAATATTCTGACAGTCGGCAGGCTTGTCAAATGGAAACACATTGACGAAATTTTAGAGGTTATCGCCAGATTCGGGACTGTCGGACTTATTGTTCTTGGAGATGGGACAGAACTGAATTATTTGAAGAAATTAAGTGAGAAACTCGGCGTTCGGGAGAGGGTTTGTTTTGCCGGAAGAGTTCCGAAAAGTATCGTTCTTGGATACATGAAAAGTTGCCAGGCTTTTGTTCTGAACTCAAATTATGAAGGTTTCCCGCATGTGGTTATAGAGGCGATGCACTGTGGGATTCCTCTGATAGCGAGCAGGGCAGGAGGGACGCCTGAGATAGTGAAAGACGGCTATAATGGCTTTCTCATTGAGCGTGGAAATCTCACACAATTGGAGGATCGGATACGAGCCATTATGGAGAAAGCGGATTTAAGGGCGCGGTTCATCAGCAACGGATATGAAACAGTCTCGTCCCTGAATGTTGATGGGATGGTCAATGAGACCGAAGCAATTCTGCAAAGTATGATTAAATAATTGTAACATTTTAGCCATGTGAATCGCTGTAGGGCGCGGTCTCCGCACCGCGCCGAACAATTAAAGCACAAAAACACGAAATATAATGAGAGAGAAATTAAAAATATTGCATATTATCAAGTTAGTCGGTGTTTATGGCGCTGAAAGGCATCTGCAAATACTGCTTCCACGATTAAACAGGGAGAAATACGACATCACGCTGCTTGCCCTTCTTGAGCCTTCCAATCCAATGGACGGTTATCTGAAAAAAATGTCTCATTCCGGCGTAAGCACAAGCAGGATATTTACTAAAAAAAGTATTGATTTGCCGCTCGTGTTGAAATTAGCAAGATTCATTGCCTCAGGAAATTACAAAATCGTTCATACCCACCTGCTTCACGCCGACCTCTATGGCGTCCTCGCAGCAAAACTTGTCCTCTGCCCGATCATAGTTTCAAGCAAACACTATCCGGATGCTTTTTATGCAGAGACCAAAGCCTACAGGGCGGCGAAATTTGTCGGCAGATTCGTCAATCAGTATATTGCCATATCAAAAGATGTAGTGCGCCATTGTGTTGAAGACGAACAAATCCCCCCTGAAAAAGTAAAACTGATATACTACGCCCTTGAAATGAGCAATGAAGGCATGAAGTTTTCAATCCGCGATGAACTGGGAATCAAAAAAGACGAGATCGTGCTCGTAATTGTAGGCAGACTTGAAGATGTGAAAGGACATAAATATCTGATTCAGGCAATGAAATTGCTGAAAGATAAAGGTTTAGAACCGAAACTTGTCGTTTTAGGTGACGGCACGCTCAGAAAGGGCTTGCAAACCCTTGCCGGCGATTCAGGTTTAAGTGATAACATATTTTTTATCGGATACAGGGACGATGTTCACTCGGTAATTTCAGATTCGGATATTTTCGTGCTTCCAACACTCGGCGAGGGTTTCGGACTCGCAATTCTTGAGGCAATGGCATGCGGCAAGCCGGTAATATCAACAAATATCATGTGCGTCCCTGAAGTCGTCGCCGATGGCGAAAGCGGAATTCTTGTCAAGACGCAGGATGAAAAATCGCT
>JBFMBQ010000380.1:0-2645 GCA_040755115.1 bacterium | reverse complement strand
TCTTAATTCACTTTTACATATCACTTCTTGTTCTTTAAACTTTCAACTAAATCAATAACTTTCAGTCTTAGGCGTTCGGTCTCGCGCTCCAACACAATTTTATCACTTGCGGCGGCGGGGTCGGGATAGAAAGGTTCACCGAATTTGACACGCACTTTAGCGGGCAATATCAACGGCAATGTTAATGATTTGTCGGGTCCGTTGAAATCACGCAGGTTGATTATATTCGGAACTACCCAGCGTGTGCCTGCGAGACCTGCGGGTATTATGGGAGCGCCAGCCTGCGCAGCAAGTCTGACTGCGCCGTGCTTGAAGGGTCTCATGCGACCTGACCCGATCCAGTGCTTGATTGCGCCTTCGGGAAAAACGACGCACATTTCGCCGGAACGAAGCAGCGCTTCAAGTTCGCCGAGCACTACACGCGCCTGCTCTTTGTCCAGGGCTTCTCCATAACTTTCTCTTATCGGATGCATTACCCCGAGCCGTTTGAAAAGCGCGCCCAGGAGGGGCATTTCCTCAATTCCATGCCAGGCTAAAAAATGAAGCACTCGCTTCTTCACCGCTACTGCGACAAAAAAAGGGTCTGAATAATTTGAGTGGCTCGGGCAGATAACCGCTCCTCCTTCATCAGGGATGTTTTCCAGTCCGGATACTTCCAGACGATTATAGATTTTAGCGAAAGCCTCTAATGTATCCCTTATAAGAAAATACAGTCTTTTATCCGTTTCCATTTTCCGCAATGGGGGTATTTACTTCACTCAAGTATCTCAAGTTTTTTGAAATTTGGAGTGCGACATCACGATGTCGCTTTCAATTCGGGCGACTTGTCGCCCGAAAACAAAGCGGTGTCTTGTGCCACCGCACTCCAAAAGTTATCCATTCCATCCAGTCCCAAAACCTCTTATCTACCTTGAGTTTTAGTTACTGGAGTCAAGTAAATACCACCTTTTTACGGATAAGCACTAAATATAACTGTCTTAAATTAGAATGACATCGGACAGCAGACAAATGCCCGTCAATAATAGAGGAAGATCTGCTTTTATTGCCGCTCTTCTGCTTGTCGCAGTTCATTTCATATTCATAATTAAATACTTCCAGCCGGCGATCTCAACTCTTGATTCGCATGGATACCATGTGCAGGCAAGGCAGATCGCCAGAACGGGAAAAACCTATATAGTTCCCGAATCGCGAATCCAGTTCATCGGTTACACCTGGAATAAAGATAAAAACGGCAGGTATTTCACCATCTGGCCGCCCGGTTTCCCTCTCCTGCTGGCGATTGTCTACAAAGCGATATGTCCCGAAGCCGCTCTGCTTGTGAATCCCGTAATGGCATCGCTTTCGCTTCTGGCTCTTTTTCTCGTTTGCAGGGCGTGGATTGGATCAGGTTGGGGGCTTCTTGCCGCAGCGATGACGGCGATGACGCCATTCGTGAACCTGCACGCACATTATGGGTATTCGCACATATCGGTCATTTTCTTTCTAATTTGGGGGCTGTTTTTCCTCACGCGCTGGATAGAAACAGAATCATCTGTATTCGCCTTCGTTTGCGGGCTGCTGCTCGGCGTCATTCCGTCTATCAGGCTTCTGGAGGGGATATTCATCCCCGCTTTTTTTGTTTTCGCGTGGCTTAAATCAAATCGCACGAACGACATAAGGTATGGGCTTGTCCCGTTTCTCCTTGGCGCTGCCGCGCCTGTTACCATGCTTGTCATCTACAACAGCCTCACATTTGATACACTCTTCAAGTCGGGATATTCCTTGGTTGGATACAACCTTACAGCCATTTTCAGGTGGGACTATTTCAGCCGAAATTCGGTGGCGTTGCATCAGAAACTGCTTGCCGAAGGCGGCGGCTTCACTTTCGCGCTTGGAACAGTCGGAATTTTTGCCTTATGCACGCGGCGGAACACTTGGAAACGCGGTCTTTTTCTTGCACTTCTGGTTTTTCCCATAACCGTTTTTTACATGTTTTACTTCTACAGACCGGACCCCAATTCAATGCGCTTCTTCCTGCCTACATTCCCGATTTATTCCATCGCCGCCGTATGGTTGCTGTCGCTTCTCGCTGAAAACAGGCGCGGTGCAGCCGCCGCGCTGTCTATTGCAATTATTGTCCTTACGCTCTTCTGGGGACTGCCGCAGTCCATAGACAAAATGGAGCGTCTGGAAAGACGCAACAAAGCAGTTGCGGAGATCACACAAATGATAGCGGAACACGCTGAAAAGGGCAGCGTCGTGATTGCCCCCGAACCGCTATGTGCCCAACTTGACTTCCTCGGGCGTTGGCGTGTGGTCAATGTGTCTAAGTTAAGAAACAGGAGACCCGATGAATATGACGGCGTTACTGGCGGAACTATCACAAGGGCGTTTGAAAGAGATGTCCGCAAATGGGCGGGCGGGCGTAAAGTTTACTGGCTGATGCGGGAAAGAGACATCAACAGAATCGTTCGGAGGATTCCGAAAAGCGGTGAATTAACGCCGGTAGCGTGGAAACGGATTCCACCTGTCATATACCTGGGAGAAAGCCGCAGACCGGATGACAGACACCATCCTCGCCGCGCGGACGATGATTCGTTTCGGGCAAGGGGCGAGTTTGACATAGCCGAGGGAGCAGAATACAGACTGGACTTGATGTACGATAA
>JBFMBQ010000379.1:0-4340 GCA_040755115.1 bacterium | reverse complement strand
AGCGGGAGGTAGCATGCAGATTGATGGAACGATCGCTATGTTTTTAGAGCGCGCAAAAAGAATCAGATCGGAATCACCGGGTGTTCTGGTAGGGATCAAATCTCCATTCCCACTTCCGCTTATTTGATACCATGTGGGACTGATAACATCAAAAACATCATAATTGCTTACAAATGAATTCATTGCTTTTTGAAAACCCCAATCAGGTATCCAGCCAGAAATAGATTTTTTTTGCGCGCTAGCAGGCTTCAATTCCGGGATGTTAAGAATTGCTTCAAACTGGGTTCCATACAAGGTGAAACTATACTCAGCGCTTGTAATATATCCTCTTTTGGATGCTCTGATATTGTATGTGCCGGGAGTCAAGCCTGTGATTAAATAATTGCCGCCTATCGCTATTGTATTCTTAATTCTTTTCCCGTCTCTATAAACAGAAACTGATGAGTTTTCCAAAGATGTTCCCCTGACGCAGCCACAATTAGATGTTCCTTTGACATAATAAGCATCTTTACTTGTCACGGTGAAACTCGGTGAGCCCCATGCCCAGGAGTCGGTCTTTACATTGGTATTTAACCTCGTATGCGTCTCAACGGGACGCAAATAGTATGTTCCGTCATCGGACGGTTTGAATATGAAAGTGTAAGTCATCGTTCCACTTCCATCAACCGTTTGATAACCGCTCGTCTGATTGAAATCCGCAGTCCAGTTTTTGTCCCGGTCTGCCTCCACTTTCACCCTGACATCATGAGGCGTAGTGGTTCCGTTCTTCACCTCTACCTTTATATATACCGTTTCCCCAAGCGTGAAATCCGATTTGGCTTTCCCGTTCGCGTCCATCGTATAAATGTTGCTGGCGTACGGCATTTGCCGCTGGATGGTCTCCGTGGCGGTCTGTCCGGAATTCACCTTCACACTCTTGTTTCCCCAGAAATCCCCGTTGAAATACGCCTCCACATTGTATTCGCCGGTGGTTATGCCGGTCCAGGTCGCCTTGCCGCTGGTGTTCGTTGACTTATTGTCTATCCAACTCCAGCCAGATGTATATCTGACCACGCTTGCGCCAGATACATAAGATCCGTCCAAATTCTTCACATAGACATCTAAATTGCCGGTTGTAGCATATATTTGACTTTCTAACATAATTCCGATAAACAATGGAATGATGAAGAAGTAGATTTTTATTCTGTGCATTTTTGCCTTTTTCTTTGGTGTAATTCTGGGGACATCATAGTTTGCCTGCGGCATCGGGAACGCAGAGGGAAACTGTGCGAAGCGCATGCAAACTACTGCATCCACGAACTGGAATAAATCGCAACCTTTCACAAAGGCTACCTCGGCTTCCACTGAGTGGCGTGTTCAGAAATCTTTCTCGGACAGGTGGTTGACCTTTATGTCCTTCCACTGTTTTAAATTGAGCTGCTTTCCATCAAAATCAAAGGTTTCGCGAGCGATGATGAGCATAGACTGTTTATCAAAATAAAAAACTAATTTTCCCTTCGGGTCAGTGAGGCTGCCGTTTACTTCCTTTTCAAACTGTTTCTGCGCCTCTTTCGGTATGCCCCACTTTTTGAAATCAACTTTCACGGGGTTGTACTTTTTCCCTTTTTCAAATTTGAATTCAATATTGTAAGCATCCCGTCCGCCCATTTTTGAGACGCCTTTAAGAGAAGGTTTTATATATGTGCTCACGGCTTCTATTATCGCGTAATTAATGGTGATGACGGAGTAGAGAAAGTCACCAGACTCGCTGTTCACATCGCGTTTGACCGCAAAAGGAATGGGCTTGGGTTTGAACCACCATACCTTCGGGTTGTTGTCGGGCCTGTATGTCATGACGCTGCCGTAAATGATCTTCGGAACATAATCCGACATGATGACATGCATCTGGAGTAAATACGGTTTTTTGAATTTGAATTCGCATTCGTATTTTCTGTAGATTGGTTTGTTGTTTTCGCCCGACTCAGCGTCTTTCTTGATGCCGCCTGCGATGTCCTCAACCTGACTGAACTGTTTTGATGCATCGCCAGCGGTGTCGGCGGTGCGTTTTGCGATCTCCTCGGGGTTCATGTCCCAGCCTTCGCCAAAAATGCGGTAACTGTAACTGTCCAGAGACAGCATGTAATCCTGCGACTTTTTGATAATCTGGTTCGGGTCTTTCATGTCAGCGCAGACCGCCGCCGCGCAGAAAAGCGCTGTGATGAAAAACGCCGCCGTTGCCGTTTTTACACTGTTTTTCATGGTTTTCTCTCCAAATGAGGTATCTCCGGACTCCATTTGAACTGAATTGAGATTCGTCATCTGTTCCTTGAAAAGCCATTTCGCGCCGGACCGCCCCCTCCATGCATAAACATCCTTCGGCACGATGTTCATCCTTTGACCATTTGTATTTTGAAAACACTTCCCTGAGAATGATCACCCTTTACACGATCCTCAACCCAGATGCGCCCGCCGAACTTTTCCACAATAGCCTTTGCCAGGGACAACCCCAGCCCCATGCCCCTCTCATCGCCGAACCTTTTGAATCTGCCAAAGATTTTTTCTTTTATTTCATCAGGTACTCCAGGACCTTTGTCCTCTACTCTTATTTCCCAGAACTTTTGAGGGTTATCCTCTGCATCTGTCACGGAAACTGCGATCCATACTTTGTCTTCAGACGAATGCTTTATCGCGTTTTCCAGGACATTCATCAACACGGACTCTAACAATTCGTTGCCCACAGCAATCTTTTCCCCGAGTAGTTCGAATTCCACCTCAATGTGTTTTCCAGAGTATAGGGTTTTCACCATGGATATAGTGTCTCTGATGTATTTGCTTATGTCGATGGAAAAAAGCGATTCTTTTTTTATATGTTTCACACCGGAAAGGGCTCTGCCTTTGGATATCAGGTTCTCGCTCTTCATCACTTGGCGCTTGCAGGACACTAAATATTTCTTCTGTTTTTTATCCAGTTCCGCGACTCTTTCCAAAAGAGTCAGATTTACCAATGCAGTCTGGTTGAAGTTCGTCAGTTCGTGGGTCATGAGGTCGAGGTAGAACTCTGCTTCCTTTTTCGCGGAGACGATCGCTTCCTCGGCGAACTTGCGTTCTGTTATATCGCGTACGATGGCGAGCAGCCGTATGGTACCCCCAATGGTGACGCGCTTGAGGCTCACTTCCACCCAAAACAACCTGCCCGCTTTGTCTCTGGCTCTCCATTCGAAGAACTGCGGTTCACCTTCAACTGCTTTCTTATCAACCGTATCGCGTCGCTCTGTGTATATGGCGGTCTGCCTTCGCTGAGGGCTTCCATATTGATACTGCGCACCTCTTCCACAGTATACCCATACATTTCGCACATTTTACGGTTGACATCAAGTATATCGCCGGTCTCAGCGTCGTGGACGAAAATGGCATCATTCACGGTGTCTAAGATCGCACGGTAATCGGCTTCAGATTTCACAAGTTTCTCTTCTGCCATTCCGTTGCCTCCCTGTTCTTCCTGATACAACCATTGCAAGATGGTGGGCACTTACCCGCCTACCTGTCCAGCGGATTGGCAGCCGAGCCCAGCACATCGCTGAAAAGTATGTATTCCGCCGTGACGCTGATGGTCTTATCCCGTTTCAAGTTTCCACCGATTTCGGCACCATAGATTTCTGTCTTGCCCAAATTGCGCCTTAATAAATCTTGCATTCCATTGACTAAATTATACATTTGTTTAATACAACAAGTCAAACATTTATTAAAAGATATAAAGACAATATGAAATCAGGATTGACACTACAATGCTGGAAACAGAAGAGAGTGCTCTATTGTCGACTATTGTGCTTAAACGACGCTGCTTAGTAGACAATCCGCGTTAACAATGGCACATTTGAGGACAAGGAGGCATGACAAGACTGGCAAGAGATAATTCAATCAGCGAAAAATGAACGCTGAATCATTCCTGTAGTTTGAGTCCCAGCATGGACATTATGCTCTGGAGAATGCTTTTCTTCACGCGGGCGGCGTGTTCGGAATCGCTGAAGTCTTTGCCGAAAGACTGAATGTGGCTATGGTTTTCCGACAGCATGAATACAAAAATCGCTCTAATCGTCATAAGCACGATGTCAATGTCAATATTTTTGATGTTCCCGCTCTCAATATGTTGTTGAAGATAAGGTTTCCCAAATTCAATAACGGTCTGGAATCCGCCGTGGGTTCTGGCGAAATCAATTGAATCGGCTTCAAGTATCATCCACATGACGATGCGCATCAGTTCCTGATTTTTCAGGAAGGCATCAAAAACACTCCCAATGAATATGGGGAGCATTTTTTCCGGCGGGAGCGTGAAATCCGCCGCGTTCGCCATGATTTCGTAT
>JBFMBQ010000378.1:0-2494 GCA_040755115.1 bacterium | reverse complement strand
AGCGAAATAAGGACTGACGATATAATCAAATTCACGAGAGACGGTTTGTCTCTGAGGCGAACGATGCCGTAAAAAACAAAAGGCGCCCACACCGAAGAATAAAAGTTCCCGAAGATATGAACGGAAACGAGGTAGCCGCTGAAGGCGAATATGATGCCTCCCCACACCGCCGCAGCGATTGAATAATTCAATTTACGAACCAAAAGATACATGCCGAGCGCGGCGACAAAATAATGAAGGAAGACGAACCACATATAGAACGCATCAAACGGAAGAAGCGAAAGCAGCCATATCGGCGGATAGAGCATCATGGATTGCGGGTCGCCGATGAAAGGGAAGCCCATCGCATTGTAAGGATTCCACAACGGGAGGACGCCGCTGTGCACTGCGCGCGCAACGGTCTTATGGAAGGGGTAAAAGATGTATGTGGCATCACTGAAGAAGGTGTGGCGCGACATAAGGAGCGGTTCGTGGAAGAAAACCACAACGAGTGCGACGAAAAAGATCGGGATGAGAAATGCGAGATTCCTGTATGATTTGGGTTGTTCTTTTATTTCTTCTATCGGTTTTTTTTGGTTCGCCTGTTTTTTTCGTTTTTTTGTCATAGTTACAAAATATTTTGTGTGTTTTGTGCTTTTGTGATTTCGTGGCAATGAAGCGGTAGGGGCAAGGCATGCCGCCGCCGACTACTGGATTTTGAAAGGCACGGTGCGGCGGAGTCTGCCATCCAAAAATATCTCCACCGCCCATACGCCGTGCTTTATGTGCTTTCTTTTCTTTTTCAAATAAATCCACGACCAGAAGTTCTTGCTTTTTTTCCAGTCGCCCAGCCGCGATGATTGTCTGTTTTCGTAGTAAAGCCGCCTGTCAGGATCAATCCAGCGCATTATGACCTCGTGCCTTCCCCGCACATTGCCGAGCGTGAGGAACACCACAGCATAGTCATCGTCAGTTGTGAAAACATCCTTTTCATTGATTGGTCTGCCGTCCCTGACATTCTCGCACAGGGTGATATGTTTCACGGCGGAATTTGACGGCGCCAGCGGCAGTAAGAGGAACACCGCCCAGCAGGCGAGCATTCCTGCAAAGCCCGGCAGTGCGGCGAGCGTTACATTCACTTTCTCGCCGAGCGCATATTTAAGCATCGCCGAATGGAGACGATAGAGCATGTAAACTATGAAAAATGTGCCGAGCGCGCTCAACGCAAGAAATTCATCGGTCACGGTTTCATCCTGCCGCGGGAGAAACCAGAAAACGATAAAGAAAGCAATGCTGATAATAATCCCAAGCAGCGGAAGAAGATTTACTGATAGTCTGTTTTTTCGCGCCCATCCGTCCGCAGCGCCTCGTATATTGAAATGAATAGGGATGCGGTCTGGAAGTTTATCATACAGCGCGCCCGACATCTGGAACATACGATAAATATATAAAAAGGATATAATGTAGAGGATGACGATGATATATTGTGGTGTCACCAATTTACTTAATTTCGGATTGGCGATTATTAACAGTGAATAATTTTGGAGTGCGGTGGCAAGACACCGCTTTGGTTGTCGGCGACATGTCGCCGACATAGAAAGCGACATCGTGATGTCGCACTCCAAATTGATCGCTTTTTAGAGAAAACAGTATCATTTATATAATTGCTCAATTTAGGTTATAATCTGATCTTTCTTATTCGTTTTACATTTGATCTTTGTCATTTGGACTTTGTCATTCATTTGACATTTGTCATTTGATCTTTGACATTAATCTATGAAACCGTTTCCCGTCTCCCAATAATGCTTGCCTTTCCCCTTAATCTTTACTACTTAATCCTTAATCCTGCTAACCGCGTTCTTTACGAGTTCAGCGACATAATCGCACTCCATCTTTTTGAGGTTGTTGCGGACAGAAATTTCAATATCAAGATTCATATAAGGGGTGTCTTTCGTATTGAACGGCGCCCATTGTGGTGCGCCTTCTGCTGCGGGTGTGCCTGTCCGCGCAAAAGATGACCAGAGGGCGATCACTTTGCGTGAAAGTTCGCTGTTCTCCGCCGAATTCAGGTCAAAGCCTAAAATATTAAAGTTGCCGAAGACGAAGGGGAGTTCTGCGCCGTGAAATGCGCCCCAGTTTTTCATCATGCCGCGTTCTGCCGGCGCCCGTGAGAAGAGATAGAGGTAAACATCGGTGCCGTTTTCGGACAGCGCATCGGCAAGCACCCTTGTGGGACAGGTAAAGGCGGAATCGGTCAGAAGGCTGTCGTAGGCGTCGCGCGGTGAGGCAAAGGCGGTGAGCGGGTAGAGGGTCAGCATTTTTTCGCTGAAGACATCAAGCCCGTAGTTCGTCTTGATCATTTCGCGGTCCTGGTTGACGGCGGCATTGAAATCTTCGGGCGTAACGAGTTTCATGCCGAGCGTGAAGTATTTGGCTTCGTCTTTGTTTGAGCCGAGCAGGACTTTCACATTTTTTTCATACAAGCCCTTAAGGAATATTGTGACGAGCCGGTCGG
>JBFMBQ010000377.1:0-6410 GCA_040755115.1 bacterium | reverse complement strand
CTTAGATGAATTTAAAACGAATTTATCCCTTAACTGGCATAGCCAGAATTAAAAAGCATTAACGAAATCACCTAATTTGACGCGTTTTCTACATTATTACTTAACAATCACTGAATTACAAGCATTATGAGCAGATACCTCATAATCTGATGGAGTAAGTGTATCGCTTTTTTCATCTTTTATACATTTCTGCCCAGTGCCAGTAGAATCTCCACCAGATTCCCACTTGCAAGTGCCTCCTGTGGCGGTTGCACTGCCTTTAATATTATTTGCAGCTGTTACCTTTGATATTGATGTTGAAGCAGGGGAGCCACTACATATCCCGTCAGCACCAACTGTGCTTGGTTGTGCACTTTCACCTCCAACACTGGCAGATGCTTTGCCGATATAATCGGATGTGGCTCTGGCTTTTGCGACCCAAGTATCACTGGGACCAGGGCATCCCCCGCCGCTTATGTATGTACCAGTTATCAGTATACAAAAAGTATAAAACCAAGGCAACATCGCACAAAACCATTTTTTAAGATTATTAGACGACATAATATCCCCCCCTCCTTATTTTTCATAATTTCCTACTTTACAGAATGAGGATTATGTTGAAACGCTTCTTAATCACCCCCTTTATTCCAAAATTAGGCAAAAACATTATGACCTGTAATGTTGCCGTTTAATTTGAAATAAAAGAATCTAAAATTCCCTAATATTTTGATAAAAAGTAATCTTTATAGGACTTATATATCCTATTTTAGTCTGTATGTCGACTATCTATAAAATAAATTTTTTATAGAGTGTATACGAGTAAAAATGACAAAAACAATTAATGTCTACAAAATTGTTGGAAAAAACATCAGGAAAAGACGCCTTGAGTTGAATTTTTCACAAAAACAGGTCGCTGATAGTGTTGGCATAGATTATTCATATTTTGGCAGAATGGAGCGGGGTGAGCAGCCCATATCACTAAAAAGGCTGTTTCAGATAGCGGGAGTTTTAAAGACACCAGTTGAAACCTTAGTAAAAATTCCAGAAAACACGGTAGAAACTTCAAAGAATATTTCAGAACTTATTAGGGATAAATCTCCAGATAAAGTCAGACTCGTTGAGGAAATAGCAAGGGTTATATTAAAGGATGAATTTTAATTTTTAACTTAATTGAGCGATTGACCACTGATCAGTAGTTAATACAAAGGTAGTAAATATTTTGACACGTATTCACACGGATTACACGGATTCTTCAGGGCACACTGCCGTGCGCCCCTACTGATTTATATAAAAACCAACGGGTGATGGCATAAAGCATAAAATGAAGAGGATGAGGGCAATTATTGCTTTCCATCTTTTTACCGGTGAAACTGACTCAAATTCGTTCATAACTCGCGGGTAGCCGCGAAGTGTCAGTAACGCCCCGATTACCGACCAGAGCCACCAGCCATACCATAGAAACCCGAGCGCAAACAGCGATACCACAATAGACCACGACAAGACCCGGAACCGCCTGCGCCCCAGCACCGCTCGCGCTATGTGCCCGCCGTCAAGTTGCCCCACAGGGATCAAATTCAATGAAGTTACAAGAAACCCAACCCATGAGGCATACACGAACGGATGCCATACCATAGTCATATTCTCGCTCGGATGCTTGAACATCCAGATTATCGCTTTCAATATCAGCGGTTCTCCGAAGGACAATATCGCACCGCCTTCAGCGAGGGGCTGCATGTTCACCGGGCGAGAGAGCAAGACACCGATGATCGCAACAGGCAATGCGGCGATGAAACCGGCGATGGGGCCATTGATGCCCATATCAACCGAAGCGTTGTCGTCGGGCATAGGGGAGCGGACGCGGATGACCGCGCCGAGTGTGCCGAGCGTGATGAACTCGCTGCCGAACATCGCAAGGGAGGGGAGCGGGATAAAATAAGGCATGGATGCATCAATTCCATACCTGATGGAAGTTATTTTATGCCCCATTTCATGGCAGCCGAGTATGAAAATCAGCGCCGCCGAGAAACTTACACATCCAGCCCAGATGTTACGGATGAAGCCGTGTTCAACCATAGGCTGCGTAAAAAAGTATCCCGCCATCGTGGTGGTGATGATCGTGAGGATAAAAAGCACAGCGGGTGTGATTATTTCATTAATGCCATGTTCACGAATCCCGTGACGCGGTTTGATAAGGACGCACTCGCGGTGGTTGCCGCGCCGTCTGAGAAACGGGAAATATCCAAATTTTGCGAAATCTTCTCTTACGCGCCGAAACGGCGATTTCAGTTCAGAGACACTGAACCTGATTGAACGGTCGGCGATAATAAAATCATACGCGGAGAAATGACGGGCAATAAGCAACCGCACATCAACCAGTTCCTGAAGTTTACTTTCGTTTAAGTTTCTATAAAGAGTTTCTTCCATAATTTTCGGTTTTTTCTGATTGCGACCCGAAGGGCGCGGCAAGCGGCGCCCCTACTGAGGCGCAAATTTCTTCAGTGCAAATCCTTTACTGATATTATTGCACAATTTTCAAATATTAAACGCATTGACGGGAAAAATAGGCAGACATTTATTGAGTCAAAGTCAGCGGTTTAGATAAATTTAATAAAAATTGCGGAATGAGGAGTGCGGATTGCGGAATGGGGAAGAAATGGGGGAGAAGGGGAGAGAGGGGAGAAAGGATTAAAAGTCAAATGTCAAAGATCAATATGGCTATTGGGTTAAATCACCATGTAGATGTTCAGATGAATTTGGATTGCGAAGATTTATCTTCGCTTTGCTTTTGACGGCGATTAATCGCTGTCTTTGAAAGCGATAATGAATTGTCGCACTCCAAATTAATAAAAACCGTATGTGCGATAATTAATAACATTGCGCATAAAAATTAAAGAAACTAAAATGTTGTAGTATTTGATGCGGAATGCGGAATGTTGATAATTCATCGCTGACAACCGATCATTGATCACTATGTATGACGAATCCACAGAAAAACAGCGTTTATAAAATCTTAACAGCGCCTTCTTTCATTCCCGCTGTTATTTTTCTTACAGCGTTCGGATTTCTGGTTTTCAGCGCGGCACCGACTCTATTCTGGGGCGACAGCGCGGAATTCACGACCACCGCCTGCACGCTCGGCACTGCGCACTCGCCGGGCTATCCGCTCGTCTCGCTCGCCGGCAGGCTCGCCACTGCAATTCCGCTTCAGCCCTTCCCGTTCCGCACTCACCAACTATCAATGCTCTTCTCCGCACTGACTGCAATGCTGTTCTTCGTTTTTCTCTTTCATCTCACCCGCAGCAGATACACCGCCGTCGCCGGCACAATCCTATTCTTTACCTCAAGCGCCTTCCTCACCAACTCGCTTTATATTGAAGTATATTCCCTGCACACCTTCATTTTTACAACAGTTTTAGTCTGTCTGATTTGTTATGAACACAAGAGTAATGAACACTGGCTATGGCTCGCCCTGTTTGCGACCGCTGTCGGTTTAACCCACCACATATTGACCTTTTTCGTGTTTTCAGGGTTTATCGCATATCTCTTTTTTCTGCCGAGCCGCAACCACCGCACCGCCGCCGTATGGCTTCTTCTGCTGTTCTCATCATATATATTCGCTCTCGTCCGCTCGCACGACGCCTTGAAAAATTACAATGCACTAACGATACTCGTCCTCGCAGGCGGATGGTGCGTTTTTGCATTTTATCTGATATACCTGTCTTTTGACGCTGAAAAAAAATTCAAACCCGCGCTGAACAAAATTCTCACGCTTTTACTCATTTCCGCCTGCGGCGCGTTTTTCTTCCTGTTTCTTCCGCTTGCATCAGCCCGCGAGCCGGGCGCCGACTGGTGGAATCCGGAAATTTTCTCAAATTTCCGCTCACTGCTTTTCCTGCACGGCTATTCAGCAACTTTCCCTGAAAACCTCGTTGAACTCCTTAAACGGCTTAAACCCACCGAGTATATCGTTCAGATAACATTACCGTTCCTTGTTCTTGCGCTTCCGGGGCTGATTGTTACTGCTCTGCGCTGTCATCAGATATTCGTTATGCTTCTTATTACAATGCTTCTCAACTTTGCGGGTTCACTGATGATTGAACACGGCAAGCCGGAGGCGTTGAAGATTCCTATACTGATGATACTTGTTGTGTTTTCAATGCAGGGGTTGGTGTGGCTTTTGGGGCTTCGCATTTTCAGAGGCAGCACGCTGCGGCGAGCGATTAGTGTGCCCGTTTATGTCGGGGCGATGCTCATTGTGGCATCCACGCTGCCGAGAGTATGGGGTCTTAGAATGACGGACAGCGCAAGCGCTTATGAGCACGGCAGGGGAATAGTAACCTCATTGCCTTCGGACAGCCTGATCTTCATCGGCGTTCAGACGCCGAGCATTACGGGCTACTTTGAAGACTGCGAGGATAAATTTCTACGCGATAAAAACATCGCCATCATCCCCGTGTCCTTCCTTTCGTTCCAGTGGAAACAGGAACAGTTAAAAAGAAAATACCCATGGCTGAAATTTCCGACCATTATTCCCGAGCCTGAAGAGAAAGACCTTTTCAAGGCGGGCGGCGAGTTCAATACTAAATATATAGCGAGGATGATAATAGATAACCGTAACAGGGTGAGCGGTTTTTACTCTGATCTTTTCATCATCGCACCGCAGGCAGGTTTTGTAACAGCCCCTTACGGCTATGCTTACCGCCTGCTGCCGACGGAGTCGGTTGAAAATATGAGGCAACTGTTCACTTACGATTTTGAGCCTCACTGGACAGTCTCGCCGCAATCAGACGAGACGAGCCGCATGAATGTGAGTTCCATCTACAACGAGCGCGGCAACCTGTATATGCAATACGGCATAAACATCAGCAGCAGTGAACTTGTGGAACATGCAATTGACGAATTTGACAGTGCGATCAGGCTCAAGTCCGATTATCCCGACCCTTATTCAAACAAAGGAACATGTCTGCTTTTCCTCGGAAAATACAAGGAGGCTGTGGAATTGCAGCGCAAAGCGGTGAAATTAGCGCCTGACAGGCCTGAACTGTTAGACCAACTCGCCGCCACTTACTTCCGCCGCCATACGCGAAAGTCCTTGCTTGACGCTATCGCCGCCTGGAGCACGGCAGTCATACTTGAGCCCAAAAATCCACGCTACCATCATAACCTCGGAACCGTCTTCGTTGCCCTGAAAAACTACAGCGCTGCAATTGCATCCTACAACAGGGCAATTGAACTTAACCCGAAATACATTGAGGCATACATCAACCTCGGCAGGATATATCTTGCGATGGGCAATTGCGGCAAGGCGATTGAGAGTGTGGAATTTGCGAAGGACATCAATCCGCAGCGACTTGATGTCCGCTCCGAACTGATTGTCAACCTCTATGATTGCGGCATGATGCGGCTGTTTGAAAACGAATTAGATTCCCTTAAAAACGAGTTTCCTCACGATGCCGCCTTTTATCACTCACTCGGAACAATCTACCGCGATATAGGGAAGATACCGGAGGCAATCCAGACATACAGGGAAGCGCGCAAGATTGACCCCGATTACCAACTTGCGAACCTCTTTGAGAGCATCACTGATTGCAAGGAAGGACTGGTTACAGTCTGGAAGGCGGCATCGCTTGAGCCGGACGATCCCGGCATACGCATACTGCTGGCATCGCGGTATTACCAGTGCGGCAGGGAGGAAGATGCCGGTGCTGTCTTGAAAGAAGCGATTGCCCGTTTCCCCGATAATCAGGTGTTAAAAACCCTGCTTCAACAATTAGAATCCAAAAAGAGATAAATATAAATCACTGTGTGAATACACACAACTGTGTGTGAAGTCGCACAGATAAAGCGGGGAATGTGCACCACCAAACAAGTTTGGGTGAGGCACAGAATGGTAATTTTTTGTCCTGAAACCTTTTGGCATAGAAATTGTAACAATGCAAATGCAGCAGCATAAAAATAAAGAGAGGTGTATAAAGATGAAACATTTAATACTTGTCAAAATTGCAATAATCGTGGTTTTACTATCAGCAACCACTGCGTATGCCATGATGTGCGGAATGATGCATGGCAAAAGTCAAAAGCAGCATGATATGAAACATGGGGAACAAGAAGAGATGTTAAAGGAAGAAGCAATCTCTGAGGAAGAAGCGGTGGAGAAGACAAAGGCTTTTGTTAAAAATAATCTGGTAAAAGCAACTGTGGGCAAGACCGAAATGATAGACTGTCCAATGTTCGGCAGGAAAGTTTATCTGACGCAGATCAAACTTGCAGACGGGACTGAGGGGGCACTCCATCTTGACGCCGCTGACGGGAAGCCGGTTGCTGTTATTTTCGGTGAATATCAGTGCCCTGTTTCAGAGGAAGCCTCGCAATTGCCTGACCCTGCGAGGGGGAAATATGTCTGCCCGATGCGAAGTGATAATTATTATTCC
>JBFMBQ010000376.1:0-4458 GCA_040755115.1 bacterium | reverse complement strand
CGCAATCAATACACTGATGACCCCAACACCAGATGGTACCTGCCGCACACACCACCAAGCGAGCGCAGAAGCAGCAGCCAACCCTGCGATCAATGAAACGAATGTTTTTACATAAGGCTTAATCCTCCAGGATGAGACGATGGATAAAATCACATTCACTGTAAAGAACAGAACGATAATCGCAGTAACAGGGATGCAGACATACGAAGCGGAACTCCACCCTCGCAGTGTGATGAGCATCGCCGCCAATGTTGACCCCATCGCCATCATCGTGCCGACGGACAGATCAATCCCGGCAGTGAGTATCACGAGCGTCATACCGACGGCGAGTATGCCGTTGTTTGATACCTGCCGCAGGACATTGGAGAGATTGCTCTGGCTGAGAAAAATGTTGGTGCCTTTAACGGTTTCGGGCGAGATGATGATGCCGATAACGAACAGGACGGCAAGCCCCCAGTATAATTTCGTTGCTGAAAAGAAACTTACGAGTGGTGATCGTTCATGCATAATCAAATCCTGTCAATCCTGTCGGATTTTATTTTTGTTGCTCCTTTTTCAGTTGAGTTACCATTATACACCATTTTCGTTTTCGTAGTAGGGGCGGTTCGCGAACCGCTCCTACTCTGCGAACTCCGCGTTCTCTGCGGTAAAATTTTTGCAACATTGGGGTGATTTGATTTAACGGCGCGTTCACTGATAAAATTCACTGCGGAATTCAGTGTAGAAAAATCCATTCAGAAAAGGAGAACAAAAAATGGCACTGATAAAAGAAAAAAAAGAAGGCATCCTGTATCTTACACTCAACCGCCCTGAAGTCCATAACTCGCTTGACCCTGAAACGGTGGTTGAACTTGCAAATGTGTGGGAAGAATTCAGAGGCGATAACGATGTGCGTGTCGCAATCATCACCGGCGCCGGCGATAAATCGTTCTGCTCGGGCGCAGACCTTGCAAGACTTATTCCTCTCATCAGCGGCGCACGCAAACCAGAGACCGATGCCGATCATGCCATACTCAAAGACCCCACCTACCGCCAGCGGGCGCTGCTGCGCGATTTTGAATTATACAAACCCGTGATCGCTGCTATCAACGGACACGCCATCGCCGGCGGCATGGAACTGGTGCAGGCGACGGATATTCGCATTGCGGCAGAAAACGCCACCTTCGGGCTTCAAGAGGTAAAATGGGGACTTTTTCCGATGGGCGGCTCAACCGTGCGCCTGCCGCGGCAGATTCCCTTCGCTTATGCGATGGAGATACTTCTGACGGGCGAACGCATCAGCGCCGATGAGGCGCACCGTCTCGGTTTCGTCAACAGGGTCGTCCCGAGGGAAAAAGTTCTGGAGGAGGCAGAAAAGATCGCAGCAAAAATCGCCGAAAACGGACCGATCTCCATAAAGGCGATCAAGGAATCGGTGATAAAGAACATCGGTGTGCCAATCAAAGACGGGATGATGAAAGAGATAGAAATCGGCGCGCCCGTATTTTTCACGGAAGATGCGAAAGAAGGGCCACGCGCCTTCAAGGAAAAGAGGAAGCCGAATTTTGTGGGAAGGTAGTTATAAAGATAAAAATTATAAGACAGGAGGAGTAATTCCTTCGCATAAAACTTTTTTTTATTCAACATTCAACAGCCTGTCAACGCCTGATCCCCAACTTCCTTTCCCAACTTCGTTTCTCTGATCGTTCTTCTCACATCTCCCTCGCCTGCCCCCACCGCATAACCGGCGACTGAAAACTGCCCCCGATGCTGAACGGCGACTTCAGCATGACGGCACTTGTAAGTTTTGACCACTCCACAGAATTCGCTATCCCCGTGAAGTCCCTCGCCATGTCGCCCGCTACCTCCGCCTGCCCGGTCAGACTCAATCCGCCGCCGAAGGCAATCTCACCGCTCATCTCAATATAAACGCCGTTGCCGCTCAGCGTCAGTCGGTTCAACCTGATCGCCCCGTTTATTATGTTAAATTCAACATTGATGTTATCAAAATCTATTCGTGTCCCCGAAGTGGTATCCGCCCATCCATAAGGATTGCGAATCCAGCCCTTGCTGACTGTAAGCCGTCCTATCCCGCGAATACTGCTCACCGAAGATGCGTTCCCGTCCACGCGCAGCGTGCCTTCAAGCCTGCCCTCCATCAAACCGCTCACAGAGGGCAGTGATGCGAGCACATCGCCCACCTGATCCGCAGCAAATTCCACCGATGTCTCAAACTGCGCATCACGCCCCCAGACCTCTGCAAAGTCTTTGCCTCCGCTCAATTTCCCTCTGCCATGCAGTTCAAAACCTTCTCCATCCAGTTTAATCCCTATGAGCCGAACCTCACTGCCCTCCACGATCACATTTGAACTCAATTTCTTAAAACCAAGCGATTCCTTGCCCTCAAGCCCCTGTCCGTATTCACTGAAAACAGGAGGCGGAAAGAAAATCCTGCCCGCCCCGATTTCTATATTGCCTGATTGATACATAGAGTCAAGATCGTTCAGGCTGCCGCGCATATTAATATAGCCTGTCAGAATCCCGTGAGGCGCAAACTGGTATCCGAGCATACTTCTGAACAACCGGGAGACCTTCCAGTTCTCAAGCACGAACGAGAACTTCATCGGCAGGTTGGCGCTCATGAAATCTATCGTTCCGCCGCCGGTAACTTTTCCGACGCTCCCGCGCCTGACCAGTTCTGTCAACTCAAGCGCGCTGCCGGTATAAACAAAACCCGCGCTCATCCCTTTTGAAGAAATCTTTCCCTGAAGCACAGGCGAGCGGTTGCCGCCGGCAAGTTCCATCTCCAGACCGCCGTTGCCCATTGAGAATTTTTTCCAGCCCTCGTCCGTCTCGCGGGTGAATCTCCCGAAAATATCCACCATACTGTTGAAATCAAATTTATCCGAACTGAATTTCAGCATCACATTCCCGCCCGCACACGGAGCAAAAAAACCTTCCGCACTGACCAGCCCGGGCGCCCCGCGCCCACTCAACGCCACCACCATCTCCCTCCCGCGCCCCTTGCCGACCGCTCCGCTAATTTCATCCACCTTCACAAACTCGTCCGTGTCTTCCCAGTCAGGCGGCTCAATCAACACAGCGCCGCCTTCTATGTTCACGCGATCAGGCATCGTGCCGAATGCAGCGGCATCGCAGTCAACCGCTCCTTTGAGCCATTCCTTTATGTTTATTTCGCCGCTCTCGTCCAGCCGAAGATACAATTTCGGCTGCTCAAGAAACACGCCGCGCAGCCCGATTTTTCCCCTGATCATCGCCTCAAAACGCGGAAAAAGCACAACACGCGCCGCCTCAACCAGCGGCAGCGCCTCTCCGGGCACTGCATCAACCGCACGGACATTTTCCAGCACTACCTGCAACCACGGCGTAACATACACGCGCTGCACATCCAACCTCACTCCCAGCGCACCTTGCAGGTATCCCTGTATGTCCTCCTTGACGCGCCCAATCGCAATCCGACCGGCAATATACCCCGCCCACGACACAATCAGCACCACCAGCAGCACAAGCACTATCTCCCGCTTGTAACTGCGCCAGTGCGATAACCTTTCACGAAACCAGTTTAGAAATTCCATAAGATGTCCTGCTAAATTTATTTCAGATGACAAGTCAAGAACTGTTGCCATTTTATAAGAAAAAGTGTAAATTGAAAATAATGGCTGATGCTGATATTGTTGATCCGGCGGCGATATTTAAAAAAATACGCATTCAAGCGAAAGAAGAGAATGTTTATATCACTCAACACGCACAACAAGAAATGGTTGAAGAAGATATTACACTTGATGAAGTCTTGGAAGCGGTTTCCGTGGGGCAGGTTTTGGAGAATTACCCCGAACATAAACGGGGAGCATGTTGTTTGGTCAACGGTTTTACGAATGATGGACGACCTATACACATCGTTTGCACAACGGCAAAGCCAATGCTTATAATTATAACGGTATACGAACCCAAACCACCAAAATGGGCAACACCGACCCAGAGGAGGCGATAGAGGTGAAATGCAGCATTGAAGGGTGTCCTGGCGAATATGAAACGGACCAAATTGTGCACACGATGCGCTATAAAGGGCAGGTAATCGTCATTGACCATGTTCCCGCAGAGGTTTGTTCTGTGTGTGGAGATGTGCTTTTAAAGCCTGAAACTGTGCGGCATATTGAAGAATTGTTAAAAACAGAAACTCGCCCGACAAGATCTGTCCCGGTTTATGAGTATGCCTGATGTGGCAGAGAATGTTAATCCCACAAGTTTTAAGAATTTATTCAAAGTAGTTTCAAAACCGCCATCTATGAGTCAACATGCGGTATCGCCATAAAGGTAAAAAGGAGACCAGAAATATGGATGTGACCATTGGCTATTTTCGTTTTCATCTTCCATCATCCATAAAAGGGATTCCCTGTATGCCTCAGCAAGAGATTTTCTAGTGTTCTTATGAAATTCGTAAATCTTTGCAGGAAGCCC
>JBFMBQ010000375.1:0-15657 GCA_040755115.1 bacterium | reverse complement strand
CTCACAATCACCACCCAAACCTCGAAAAACACTCCCCAGCAACTGCTCCACACGCCTCAAACCACCGCCAACCCCTTGATAACACCACCGCCATGTAATAAAATCAGCACCGTATGAATAATCCGGGGGTCACAGTTTATACATATTACTACTGATCGGAGGTTGACATGCGGATAACTTACGATAAAGAAATAGATGCCCTCAGAATAATCTTCAAAGAAACCACCGTTATTACTAAAGAACTCGGCGATGGAATAGCGTTGGACTTTGATTCAGACGGTAGAATAGCCGGAATAGAAGTCCTTGACGCCGCCAGCCGCTTCGGCGAAAAAGACACCCTCAGAAAAGTCGTTCTTGAAGGAATCGGCGTGGCAGTATGAAATAATTTTTTATCTCGCTATATCTCATTTAGATGAGGGACCAATCCCACTAACAAGTTTCCTGTATGGTTGATGGTTTTACAATATAGCACTTGGGAAAATATTACCTTGCTTCGGGTGATCCTGTAAAATTGATAAAATAGTGGGATAATAGAAATCATCCGGGGAGGAAGGAAGCGGCGATTACCCGTAGGCGAGATCAAAGAGGCAAGCGCAATGCCTGTAACAAAGCGGGAGTGAAACCGAGTAATATTCAGTGCGGGCTACATGTATTTTTCGTGGTAATCATAAGAGGATACGGCTCTGAATGTCAGTAATACGCAATCCCTGAAAAAACAACCGGCCGGAAGTTCGTTGACATGGCAACGGAAACTCAATGAAATAAAGGGATATATTTGTCCGCGCCCATGACGAGGCCGATGTATCCTCCCGTGACGGAACCAAAATCTACGGTTTTTTCAGGCGTGATGATGATATATGTCCAGCCGGACTCGCCGGGGGCGGAAAATGTTTCGCGCTTGACGGGGATTTCATTTCCGCAGGCCGCTTCGAGGCACGGTTTACCGCCTCGTTCTTCCCACTTCATGAGTTTCATTGCGCCGGGTTCGCCACCGGCGGTGTAGTGGGATATGATGTGTATTCCGCCGCCCCGGATGTCGAACTTCGGGATGTCCACCTCATTTCCCCGCGCGGGATAGAGTCCGAAGCAGACCTGCCCCGCAGCCTGGTTGTCCGGAAACACCGCGAAAACACCCGACTTGCCCGCCAGTTTGCAGGGAATTGCCGCGAGGAGTTCCGCCGGGGCCCTCTTTTTGACAGGGATGGTGGTTGCCGCCCCGGCCCCGCTCTTAGTGCCGGACGCCGGATTCGCGGTTCCTTCTCCACCGTGGTTCTTTTTCTCCGCCGCCGGGGCGGGCTTGGGCGGTTCCGCTCCTTTTTTCGTTTTGTTGCCGCTGCAAGACGGAAGAAACAGAACAGAGACAAGAAAAATCGGCACGAGAATTTGTTGTCTTTTCATTCGTGCCATGTTTCTATTTTGCCGTCATTTCCCGCAGCAATGAGTTGACAAGTCTGTCGGGTGACACTCCTTTTTCGTTCGAAATTTTCCATATCTTTTTTGATAAAACTCTATCGAGTGTTATATACTTCGGTTCCTTCTCAACAGCTATTTCAAAATCAACATCGCTTGTTTCATCCCATATATCGGAAACACTGTGAGTGTCCCAGAAATCGGACGCCTCGCGGATGTTTGAAAATGAGCGGCTGGGATCTTTCCTTTTTCCCTTATTTTTTGCCATATAATCTCCTTTCCTTCCGGTTCATCCCCCGCGCGGTGATTATCAGGGCTTTCCAGGCCGGTTTTAGTATGAAGAAAACCGCAAGGTATCTCCCGGAATCCGTCCGCCCCAGCGCGATGTACAAGTTTTCTCCGCGGACATCTCCTTTTTCATCAAGTCTGATTTTAGGCATGCCGGCGAAGACCTCGCGTATTTCCCTTTCCGTCACGTTGTGCTTACGCCTCATTTTTTCGAGGACATAAGGCATAAGCGCTATATCGTGTATTTTTATCGTCCGTCACCATCCCCTATAATTATAAGACCACATCAAATATTCTTACAACTCATCTGTTCCTACATGCATGTGGCATCAACAAATTTTTCAGTAAGATATATCTGAAAAATCGCGCGCTACAATCCGCGCTCCGCTGTCCGAACTCCGGTTTTTCAACCACGAATTTCATAAATTTTCACGTATCCCGGTTTTTTCGCGTAAATTCATGTTAATTCTTGGTTCCGCCTTTTTTATCTTTTCCCCTGAGCCCGAAACCCGATACCCGGCCTTCAATACGTACATCCTTCATCAACCTTGAGTTCAATAGAGGTATATATTTGGCCGGGCGTGCCGCCTCTCCAATCCCCAATATAAATCTGATCATGTGAGAGGCGTGTTCCGATTGATGCTGGATCGAAAGGCGCGATTTTCTCCACAGTATCAACGCTGGCGCTCACCATGCCGTCGCGGAACAGAATCTCCAGCGTATGTTGATTGGTGTCGGATGCCCACGGCGACGATGTGAGGTTTGGCCCGTCTGTAACCTTTTATCTTCTCACGATACGGACCCGGGCGATATGTTCTTGAAAGCAATTTCTCCCGGAGCCGGACAAGGTTTTTCTCAAGGTCGCGTTCATACTCCGCAACGTTCGGGCGGTATCTCTTATTCATCCGCGCCTTTTTAGACGACTCCAGCAGGTTGTCCCATGAAATGATCTTTTCATACAGGTTGCCGTATCGTTTCACTTGTCCCTTTCCCTGGCGTGACGGCTCCAGCCGCCAACCTGCCGGCCCAGTTCGATTAGTTCTTTGCTGATGTATTCATGCTGTTTGATGGAGAGCAGGTTGAAGTCTTTGCTCAGGCGCACGAGATACCGCATCTTGTCAATGTCGTGGTTTGTCTGCTGGAGAAGCTCGGCTTTTTTCCTGCTGTAGTTCGCCTCCACAAGTTTCATGAGAATATCCAGTGCGATATCCTCCATGCGCGCGCCGAGCGAGTACCTGCGGCTTTTGGGGAATTTAGCCGCCCGCTCCATGATCCATTTGACCACGTCATACGCTTTGGTCAGCGCGATTGCTTCTTGTGCCATATTTCAAATTCCGCGTCGATCAGAGGGGGGCAAGCCCCCCTCTGAAACTCCCCCCGCAAAGGACAAAGAGCAAAAGAACAAAGGACTAAAAATCAGTCCTGCGCACAACGGAAGCCGATAAGGTCGTCCGAGTACGACGGATTGTAGTCGATGCGGACGGAAGCGCGCATGAGGTTCGCGTCGCTGAACCACGTGCCGCCGCGCAAAACACGGTAAGTGCCTGACCCAGCCCCCTGCGGATCGCTCCACGGCGGCCCGCCCGTTGTGTAATAAGTCGCGTCATACCAGTCGTTCACCCATTCCCACACGTTCCCCGCAAGGTCCATCACTCCGTATGACGACGCCCCCGTCGGGTGGCTGCCGACTTCCGCCGTGTCTCCGGTGCAACTGTTCCAGAATTCCGCAAGCGTACACGTGGGAGTGGTGTCTCCCCACGGATATATCGGCTCCGCCGGATACGCCCCCCGCGCCGCCTTCTCCCACTCCGCCTCCGTGGGCAGCCGCCCGCCTATCCACGCGCAGTATGTACTTGCCTTATTCCAGTCCACATATATCACCGGGTAGTTGTCGTAAGTCGCGTTGCCGTAATAGGGCGTGCGGTTATAGGAATTGGCGTTCGACGGTACGGTGCAGGCGCTCGCGGTCACGCAGGCTTTATATTGCGCGTTCGTCACTTCATATTTCTGTATCTTGTACTGGGGAAGTGTCACCGTGTGTTTGGGCGATTCATTGGTGTAACAACTTCCGTCCGCCGTGGCGCAGCCCATCACGAAATCGCCGGCTGGGACGGTGATCCATGGGTTAGTCGATCCCGGAGTATATCCATCACAGTTTGCATTGCAGTAGTTCAGCACTCCGTTGTTCGCCCCGTCGTCGCAGGTCTCGCCGTTGCCGGTTTGTGTTGTCGAATCCCCGCAGTAACCCGTCACCGCGCCCGCGGCGCTCTGGCAGGTGGAATTGCAGACGGTGCAGGAGGTCTGCCCGTAAGTGCAGGTTTCGGTCGTCGTGTTCCCGTCGTCGCACGTCTCGCCGGACTCGACAACCGAGTTGCCGCAGGTGGCGGGAACCATTCCGTCGCACGTGGCGTTGCAGTAATTCGGCTGTCCGTTGTTCGCCCCGTCGTCGCAGGTTTCGCCGTTCGTTCCGTCGGTTGTGGAATCCCCGCAGTAGCTTGTCGCCCCCGCGTCGCTCTGACAGGACGAGTTGCACACCGTGCAGGATGTCTGCCCGTAAGTGCAGGTTTCGGTCGTCGTGTTCCCGTCGTCGCACGTCTCGCCGGACTCAGTAGCGCCGTTTCCGCACACCTGCGACACTGTCACCGTTACGGCGGCGCTGTCGGATTTCGTCTCCGACGTTGCCACCACCGTTCCGCTGCCCGCCGCGGTTGCGGTGAACAGGCCGTTTGAATTCACAGTCCCGATGCCGCCGGTGACGCTCCACGTTACGGTTCCCGTGATGGCGATGCCGTAGGTGTTTTTCGGGGTGGCGGTGAATTGAGCGGTGGCGCCGACAAGGACTGTCGCGGTGGCGGGTGAGACGTCAATGCTCGCCGGCACGTTCCCGGTGGTTTCGTAGGCGAGAACGTCGTTTATGTTTATCTCATCGGCGGTATATCCCGCGGCGAGGAAGGCATCCACGGCGGAGGCGATGGTGTCAATTTGAGATTTTGAAACTTTTGAGAGTTTGATTTTGTCGCGCTCGGCGAGCGCGATTGCCGCGTCCGCGATAACGGTCGTGCGGTAATCGGCCACGCCTTTGGTCAGTTCGCCTTCTTTGATTTCCGGGATGATGTATTTGATTGTATCGGTAGTGCCGTCCTGCCATGTGGCAATGGCGGTCATGAGGTGGTTGACGCCGATGGGGATTTCGAGCATGGAGACGGTTCCCTTGCCGCCGGAGGCGTCAATCTGCGTGCTCGCGGTGACTGGCGGGAAGGACGTGCCGTCCACGCCATAGTCGCCGGTGATGGTTACGGTGATGGAGACCGTGCCCGTGGCGGTCGCCCCGGCGGAACGGCCTGCGGAGCGGCCGCTGAAATGAAGCTCGAACGCGGCGCGGCCGTTGCCGGATTTGACGGACGGCGCGCCCGGCGCGACGGAGCTGCCCCCGCCGCCGCCCCCGCAGCCGCTCAGCACGGCGAGCGTTGCGATGGTTATCAATATCGCGTATATTTTTTTCATTAAACACACCCCCTGTTTTTCAACCACGAATTGCACGAATTTTCACGAATCGAATTATTTTTATGGTTCGATATAAATATCGACTTCAAATCCCCCGGTCTTGTATATCTGCTCCTGCGCCGCCTCGATGATGTCGTTCGTTATCTGCTGGTCAAGGACGGTGTCGGTGATTGTAATAATTGCCGCATCAATAGTTGTGCCGGTGACATCTTCCGGCGCGACAGGTTCGACCGCTGCCGACTCCGCGGTCACTTCACCGGCCGGCGCCTCTCCTGTTTCTTCTCCAGCTGAAGACGCTTCTTCAGTTTCTGTTTCGGTCTCTTCTGTTGTTTCAGTCTTCTCAGCAGATTCCTTTTCTCCCGTAGCGGCTTTTTCTTCCTGTTTTTCAATGCCCTTGCCCTGCTCGCCCGTTCCCTTCTTATCCTCACCTTTGCCCTCCGGCTCCTTTTCCAGCTTTGATTCCTGTTTTATCTCGTTCGCCTGCTCGCGCGCCTCCTGTTTCATTTCCTCGGGCATGGGAGCGGGCGCGGCGGCCTCGCCGGCGGGGTTCACGGTCACGATGAAATCCTGCATGACCACGGTCTCAACGCCGGCCGCCTCCACGAATATCTCGCCCTCGGTCACGCCGAAGGTGGAGGTTTTATCCTCGGCCACGTTCACAAACAGGTCCGTGCCGCGCACGCCCGCGATGGCCGTCGGGGTTTTCACCTGGAACGTGGAATCATTTGTCCGCAGCTTCGCCACGTGCGCGTTGATCATGCCCTTGCTCAAATCAAGACCGGAGTTCTCTCTTCCGTTGTCGTCCCTGTCGAGCTTCGAGATATCGAGAGACGTCAACCCCTGGAGCTTCAGCACATGCCCGCCGCCCCAAGTCAGGACGCAGGAAGAGCCGGGGCCGGTTTTCACGGACGCGCCCGCGGAAAGTTTGTCGCCCTGAGACACCCCTTTCCAAGCCGCCCCGGCGGACGCTCGCGCTTCAACCGTGCCGTCCGCCTTCTGCACCGTCACGGAAACCTGCGCCGCGAACGATGCGGCGCCTCCCAGAAGAACCATCATCGCGGCCAGCGCCGCCATCTTATGCCATGAGATTTTCATTGTTAAAAAGCCCCCCTTTTTTAACCACGAATTGCACGAATTGACACGAATTTGCGTGAAAAAATCCGGTTTCGTGAAAATTCGTGCAATTCGTGGTTTCAATCTTTTCATCCATCCATGCTGTGGCGGTTGTAGTAATAGACGCTGCCGATGACGTTTTTCTGGAGCTGCCGGTTGAAGGAGACCACATTGACGATGTACGTCTCGCCGCTGAAGTTGCCCTCCGCATCGCTGATGTTGCTGTGGCTCTCCACGCCGGAGGACGTGGAAATCTTCACCGGTCCCACTTCGCTCCCGCGCGCCGGCGACGCGGTGAACCCAAAGGAAATAATCAATGACATAATTGCGGCGGCAATCCATCTTGTATTTTTCATGGGTTTCCGGGCCGTCCTTTGCACATTTTCGCGCACGATAACACCGCTTTGAAATATTTATCCATACCTGTATTTTATCAAAAAAAAAAAAAAAAAATAGCAGCAAGTCCCGAAAAAAAAGTCCGGGGCGGGAAGGGAAGCTGAAACCGGCTCCCGGGGGACGGTTTCCGGAGCGGCGGGGCGCGGAGGGCGCTGAAGATTACCAATGCGCCGGAGAGGAATCAGGCGGCTCCAATCTGATGCGGGATACCATTAAATGTTGCCTGCGAAAATAAAAGAACGCCGCCCGATATTGCAGCGGCGTTCTGGGGGTGTTTCGGCGTTTCTGGGACTGCTTATTTCCCGTGCAGGGTGTCCATGTAGTGCAGCGCATCCGCCTCGCTTATAGAACCCAGATAAATCTGGCTTAATAATTTTGTCTGCTGCCGCTGCTTTTCTCACCGCCGGTCATTGCTATTCCAAAGGCGTAATGGAATGCAATTGACGCGCTTCCACTCTGGGGGGTATTTTTTCTGATACACGTTCAGTGTAATGGCAATAAAAATTAATTACAGGCACTATGCTTCGGTTTTCTCATCATTCTATGGCATATTATTTTCTGAGTTTATAGAATATTATTCAGTATGGCAGAAGAAAAGCTGTTAAAGAAATCTTCGCGCCGTAGCAAAAAACCGACGAAGCGAAGTTGGACCAAAGAGTCTGTTAAAAAACATCTGCGGTTTTACCACAAGAAGGGTTATGACTTGAGGCAGCAGAGCATGCAGGAAATAGATAGTGGATTAGTAAGTGCCGCATATCGTTTTTACAATGGCTGGGCTGCCGCAATAGAGGATGCAGGCATTCCGCCCGATTACACCCGCACAATCAAATGGAATCCGAAGAAAGTTATTGAAGGAATAAGGGAGCGGAACAAAGAGAAAAAAAGTTTGGAATACGAAAGGACAAGAAGGGAGAATCACAAGCTTGTTCAGGCAGCGAGGAAATATTTTGGCACATGGATGGAAGCGGTCAAGGCGGCAGGTTTTAACTATGATGGAATATGTCAACAACGGACATGGAATGAGAATAAAGTAATGGAAGCTATTCAAGAACGAATAGAACACGGGGAAGATTTAAGAGCCTACATTGTAACAAAAGAAGATAGCGGACTGGTTCGTGCGACCTATCGGTATCTTGGTTCTTGGACGAAAGCGGTAGATGACGCGCGGAAGAGATTGAGAGCCGAAGGAAAGAGCAAGAACAGAAGAAGGTTGAGAAGGACAGAAATGCGGAGAATTATATTTCGTTGAACTCTTCAAAATGGCATAATGTATCCGTGCTGTAAGAAATATCTGATCAGCAACTGGTTAACCTTTTCTCTGTCCTGCCAACCTGTATTGAATCCTGCATCCAGAAACTCACCACTATTGCATTTATGTTAAAATATCCCCAAGTTATAGAAAACAGTTAGAAAATGGAAGGAGACAAGGTCAATGATTTCTAAGATAACACAGGGAATGGCGAACGATACTCACTCCCTGCTGATTTCAGCATCTTCTTATCTTTACCTGGATAAAGACAATGTGGTTCGCCATGCGCTACGCAGGCTGAATCCCACAAAAGTAGATATTAAAAAAGTCAATAGGAAATATCTGGACCGTTATGTAATAATGGATACTGAAACAGGATGTCTGTATCTTGAATACATGGTCGCTGGCAATCCGGGTGCAGTCTACGCGTTTCTCCATCGTGCCTGGAGCAGTAAAGGTGATGATTTCCCATTTTGCGGCATTCCTGGTTCGGTCGTCGTTCCAGGCAAAGTGGCACATCCTGCACTGCTGGAATTTCTCGCAAGTTCAGGCGTAGAGCCGTTGAGACCTGCATCCGGGTTCGCTTCGGGAGTCCATGTGTTTCAGCGTGTTTCTGAATTTGAGAATTACGCTCTTCACGATGACGGAATGTGGGAAACAGACAGCACAAGTTGGCCCCTTGACCTTGAGGCACTGAACAGGATGTGCTATTTCTGGGCGAAGAAATCATATAACGGTTTTCCCAAAGGCAACGAAAAGATCAGTCGCTTTGAGGCGTGGAAGGCAGGTGCCGGAGCGATCCAGCTGCCTGGGAATCTGGATGATTTCATCTTGCCCCTTTCGCCGGATGTGAAAGAGGATGTCCGCGCACACGAAGCGGTTCGTCATCCCTCTATTTTGAAGAGAAAGCATAAAGAGAAGTTCACCGCGAGAACAGTTGGGGAAGCATTTGATAAATATTTCAGCGAGGATGTGAGTTTTTCCTGGACAGGCGAAAACCGAGAAACAATTAAGAAAAGATGGTGCGAAGAATACTCTGATTTGAAGCAGGTTGAAAAGATGGTGGTGCGGAAAAAAGCCGAGGACATTTTCTATGCCGGAATAGAGTATCACTGGGCTGGCGATGACAGAGGAGCAATGAGGGAATACCGTCGGGCACTTGAACTTGATCCCGAACTCATTGACGCTCATGTCCACATCGGTAATCTTCTGCTTGGGAGGCACAGAATTGAGCAAGCGGAGTCCTGTTACCGAACGGCTGTTGGACTCGGACGCCGAGAGCATGGCGAAATTGATGTTGAGGGAGCATGGGGCTGGATAGAGTACAGACCGTTCATGCGGGCGCTGCACGGGTTGGGACTCGCACTGGAGAAAAAGAAAAACTGGCAGGGTGCCCTGGATTGTTACCTTGAATTGCTGAAGATCAACCCAGATGATAACCAGGGTATCCGCTACCTCGTCGGACATGTTTATCACCGGCTTGGAGATTTTGAGAATGCCGAGAAATGTTATATTGAGGCAGGCGACTGTCCTGACGGCGACTGGAACCTTGTCTATCTCTATTTTCAGCACGGTATGATTCAAAAGGCGGTGGAGGCGGTGCCGCCAGCGATTCTCGTTAATAAGTATGTGCCGGAAGAAATATTGCACCCGTCATTTAAATATTGGGGCACCGTTCAACTTGTCTCACCTGGTGGACAGGAGCAGGCGGTGGCATACACGGAACATTATTGGGACCTCTGGATGGGAAACAATAGTTACAGGGAGTTTTTACAGGAAGTAATGTCGGTACAGGAAATTAAGACATTGATGGAACATGGTGAAGGGCGCGGTGGACAAAAGGAATTTTCTGAGTTGGGATTAAAAAGAATCGCAAAACATATACTTGAGCAAATAGATATATCGCTGTATGGAAAATTATGGAAATCGGACCAAAGAGAATAGCCCGACTCGCGGCACAGAGAGAAAAAGAGAATATGGATTTCCGTGTTTTTATCAAGAGCCTGTACGGTTTTGATGATCCCGCACTCAAACGCATGGTGGATGATGCCGCTGCGTATTACTGGGAGCGGATAAACTGCACGGACTGTGGTAATTGCTGCCGGATACTGCATCCTAAATTGAACCAAAACGACATCCAACGGCTCTCGCAAAGGCTCGGTATGAAGGAAGATGAATTCATTGAGAAGTATCTTGAGCAAGGAGAGGAAGGACTTCAGATGCGGGAGACGCCATGTCCCTTCCTTAGTGATAAAATATGCTCGGTCTATGAAGACCGACCTGAAGAATGCCGCGGCTATCCGTATCTGGACAGGGACATAGTATCACGCATGTGGGGAGTAATCGCACGGTCGGCGGAGTGCCCGGTTGTTTACAATGTGCTTGAGGAACTCAAGCGTAGGACGCACTTTCGCCAGAGGTAGCGATAGCCGAGAAACGCATAAAATAGATAAATAAACCACGGGGAATATGAAAGGACTCACCATGAGGTTTTTATCGTTTTTTTTCCATCGTTGGGAGCGATCTGATTCATCAAAACCTGTTGAGGAAACACCTCGCTCTACGATCCACAACCCGAACGAACTGATTTCCCTTTACAAGCACTACAGGGCTAAAGGGATGGAACTGAATTCTGTGCTTGTAAGAGAACTTCCAAAAGACATACTGCTGAGCGCTGGCAGAGCACTTGGTATTGCAAGGGGAAAAACCCTTGTTTTTGAGTCAAAGGATGAAACATCAGTTCTTATGGATTATTGCATTTACGACTGCCCTTGGGGCGGGAAGTACGCCTGCGAGTGGTATCTTGAAAAACATCAGCCCGCGCCGAATTCAATGGAGTATCATCTTCTGACCGCGATGCGGGATGCACGGTATGGCATTTACAGAGTGGTGGAGATAAAGAAAGGCGTCGGCGCGCTCCTTGAAGACATGTTTCGCAGAGAAAACATATTCGTCATGGACTATGGTATCAGCGTTTCCGCAATAGAGGGGCTTACTTTCGCCGGTCGGCTCATCGCCCCTGACAACCGCTTTTTAATGACCACTGGCGCGATGCTCCCGTTACTGGACGAAGAGGCGATAATTTCGATCTTTGAATTCATTGCAAATAACATAGCGGCGACCCCCGAACAACTTGCACATCTGTCGCGGGAACAACTTAAGGAGATTTCAACTTTCGTCATACGCACGCTGTTGTGCGCTGGTGTAGCAAACAATATCACATATCAGACAACTCCCGGCGTGCCATCCACTCACATCCCGCCACTGGTCACAACTCCGCCACCGGCAGGTCCATATCCAGGAACAGCGCGAAACGCACCCTGTCCCTGCGGCAGCGGGAAGAAATACAAAAAGTGCTGCCTCGGCAAGGATTGAGCGCCTGATTGGTAGGACGGCAGATGATACCGTGAATCATACCGAACCAGAGGATACAATCATACAATCAATGACATTTGGAAGCGGAAAAAGATGCAAGGCAAAAAGCAAGCAGACGGGTGAACAGTGTAAAAATCCCGCCGTCGCCGGCCAAAATTTATATTTTCTGCGATCCAACCGACTTTCCAATTCAATTAATGTGGTAAAAGTTATTGAGAATGCGAAAGGCGAAATTATAAATATGCCTTATTTCAAGCGGTTTTTGGTAATTGTTACTGACCAGAAGATGCCAGAAAATCAATTGCAAGCTGTTGATTCACAAATGAATTTCACACTGGTTTCTAAATGAATTCACACTGGTTTCTAAATGAGTTTACCCCAGTGTGAAAATAGAAAACACCGAAAAACAGGTTCTTTCAAGGTTTCGTTATATTGCACCAAGACGCTGTCGCAAAAAAACATAGAAACAAAGCCGCTTTTTCATCATGCGTATGCCTTACAACCGCATCGATTCGCCACAATGACGAATCCAAGTGAATCGCTTTAGAGTGACATAAATTAAATTGTGTCACTCCATTTCTGACCGGTGTTTTTGGATGATTCGATACACTTGCCGAGGCTTGATTTCGGCAAGCGCTGCCACCTCTTTTACAGGCAACCTTTTCTCAATCAGTTCGATTATCAACTCATCCCGAACAGGGCGCGAGTCATTGGTTTTTGGTATCCAAAGAAGTCCGCCGGGGAAGTAGCGCCTTATCTCTTCAAGCAATTGCTCTGGCAAGATGTCTGCCGCATTCTTGTATTTCACTTACAGCGCCTCCAATGCGGTTTCTGCGGATAAACAAATTCTCATGTGGATACATATCATTCCCTATATTCTTCATTTTCTTTTATTTTGTCTTCGGGCTGATCTGCCTGTTCCCTCGCCTCCTCTTCCTCAACGCTTTTCAGGATCGCCGCCGCCCATTCCGCCGGTGTGATTTTGCGTTGTTTCTTTCCCATGCCGAGTGCACGTTCTGCCGCTGTTTTTCCCAACTTCAAGTCCCTCATGCCCAGACGGACCATCCGTTCGAGTGCCGAGACTGCTTTCATGCTTCCCCTGTTTATCGCGCGGTGAAGCAGTATCATGCATGTTGCAAGGAGTTCAATTTCATGGAAATCAGACGGAGCAGCCGGATTGAAGTCGCCACACATCCCATCGACCATTACGAGGAACGCTTTCCGTTCTTCCATGTTAAGGATGTCGAAGGCGAGAAAACCAGGTTGGATGTCTACGCCCCCGGCTATCCTGCGTTTATATTCTTTCAGTGTTTCCGAGTTCGCACCGTGCCGCAGGTTGCTTTTGTTTCCCCTCGGCGCGCCTCGCTTCCTGGACTGGCGCTTGGTATGAAGAAAACAGAATTCACTGCCGGCGATAACGGGGTTTTTGCACTGCTTACCTGTCCGCTTGCTGAATGCATTGCATCTTTTCCCGCTTCCGAAGGTCACCGAATTTCCTCTTCTTAATTAAAATCCGACTCTATTCGGAATGTAGCAGTCTGGGGGGAGTATGTCAATCACATTCGTGGCTCTTTACCAGACAGAAAAAAAGCACTTCCGAAAAATTTATAGAAGTGTAAAAACGCACAAAATATATTTTTGGCACACAAAGTTATTTTGTTATTTATTTACTTTACTTTTCTTTTCTTTTTCCTCATCCTTAGGTCACTCAGTTTTGGTGCGACTTCCATGGTCATACCACTTTTCTCTACCAATTTTTTTATATCAGAACATATCCTGTAACTTTCCTTTTCGGGATCTCTATCACCACTAAGACCATAGTATTCACCATAGAACCCTGCCATGATTTGACTTGCTCCGTATTCAGGGTGGCTCATAAAATCATTTTCTTTTATAGATCTGCATAGGTTACGTGGTTCAGTCCAATAGGGATAAAATTTTATTAAAGATTCCTGCATTTGTTTTTTTTCTATAATTATTGGGTCTCCACCTTCTTCTTTAAGCCAACCTTTTTCCTCCCAAAATGCCCATGCTCTATGCACACTTTCAACATCAATTTTTGCCTTGCCTCCCCTGATTAAGACAGGAGCATATAAGAATGCACCTTCATCACATAAACTTATTTCGGATTTCGTGTTCTTGCTTATCTCAATTAAGGCTTCATAAACAAGAAAGGCATTGTACTCGTTGCCACCAACCTTTGTAAAACCCGCAACTTTCCCATTATATATTGTATCTTTAGTGAATAGGATCAATCCTTCATTGTGCATTTTGTTTAAAATTTCTCCACGAAATAATGCCGATCTTTCAAGTTCTCTGTATCTTCTATTTATAAATTCTTTACCACCAAGATCACCAACTTTTTCCCAATTTGGATGGAAAGCCCAAGGATCAAGGTAAAAGCTTTCACAAGTCCACACATCCTCGTAATCTCCACTATTATACTTCATGCTTACTTCATACATTACTTCTTTTTCTTCTTCGGATATTTCTTCCGTATTCAAGACTTTGTAATGCAGTGTTCTGCCCATTTCTTATTTCCTTTCTGGCTTTATTAACTATTTTGGAATTCAGGATTTCTGATAAAAACACATCTTCTAAAGGATCAAATATTAAGATTTTTAGATTCACCTCTTGAATCAAAATTCAATATATGCTTTTTTTGAATTATAGTCTGCAAAGATTTTGCATTTTTCGAGAATATCCTTGAATCCTAAGATCAATGGTATCCTATCAGTTCTTGCTAAATAGGATACGAATGAAATCTCTTTTGAATGGTTATCCCTGTCTATAAACATACCTGATATCTTGCCGACCGACACTTTAAGTGAGCATCTTCTTAAAGGAACTATGCCCTGGATTTCATATTCTTCTTTTAGCTTAGAATATATGGATGTCTTCCATATCTTTTGAGGTATCAAGGATGTGGGTGCTCCGGTATCTATTATGGCAGGATACGGCTCAGTATATCCATCCTTTGTTATAAATTGAACATCACAATATAGACGAAGAACATGCAAATCTAAATCCTTTAATTCAGGAACTTCAAATTTGGCAAAATATAGATTAATTTTTGTAGACATTACCTCCACCTTCAATGAACAATACCGGTATATGTCTCCGCCCTGTTTTTTTCTTTGCCTTTTCTTCAACTCTACCAAGGGCACCGGAGGCTACTACTTTTTTATCTACAATGGCGACCCATTCGTTTTTGTACTTATTCATAAGTGAAGAATAATTTTTGAATGCCCAATCTCTATCTTCCCAGAATTTTTTTGGCATTTTATTCATTTTTAAATCACCATCCTAAAATTTGAAATAGGATTTTTACAAACTTTCCCGCGTAGATTTACTTCCTTCTACAACTTCTACCCTTTCAAATGCTTGCTTATTAACCTATTCATCTTAAACATGCTCACCTGCTTATTTCCACCAAATATCGGCTTCATCTTAACCGTCGCCATAATCTCTTTCCAGACTGATATCGGTCCATCAAGCACAGCCAGTATATCTATGTCGCTGTTGGGCGTGGTGTCTCCGCGCGCTTCGCTCCCGTAAAGCACAACACCCTTAAATCTTTCCCCATACAGCGCGATGAGCCGTTCTTTGATCTGCTGGAGCAATTCACTATTAGTCATAACTATCACCAAAGTTTTCTTTTCCTTTATTATTATACTCCATCACTTGGCATATATGTAAACCAGATAACAAAAATCAGTGCTGATTCGTAATCGCCGCCAGGCATCTTTCAGTGGGATTCCACTAATAAAATTTCCGCTTATCCTATAAGGTTTAAACCATGTATAGTTTTTTTCATTGATATGAAAACACATGTGCGGGCGCAACCCGGTGAGTTTTTTCGTTGGCAGATTGCCCTCTGATGGAGATGATGGCTTCACGGAAGTGTCTGGGGCAAACTTCGACAGATTCTGGTGGCGTGTTGTTGTGGAGTGCTTCCTTGATGCAGATGAGACCTGCTTGTCGGCAGGCGTATTCAATCTGTGCGCCGGAGAAGCCGGGAGTTGCTGCGGCGAGGTCGTAGGGAGATACAGCGGGGCTCACGCGCATCCTTGCAATATATTTTTCAAAGATCGCCTCACGGCCCGAGGCATCGGGCGTGCCGACATAGACAAGGCGATCAAATCTGCCGGGGCGCAGGAGTGCAGGATCAATGTCTTCAGGGCGGTTGGTCGTGGCGATGACGAACACACTGCCGCGGTCTTCCAATCCATCAAGAAGAACGAGTAGTTGCGATACCAATATCTTCTGATGCACGGCATCGGCGACATCCCGTGCGGGAGCGATGGCGTCTATTTCATCGA
>JBFMBQ010000374.1:0-12167 GCA_040755115.1 bacterium | reverse complement strand
CAAGTTACAGTTAAAGTCAAACATCCTGATGAAAGGGATAAATAGAACCATTATAGCGACTGATGAAAACGATCCGCGTGCATATATGGGGGGTATATGCCTGGAAACAGGAAAAAGCGGAATAAATTTTGTTGCAACGGATGGGAGGCGTTTAGGTATAAACACTTATGGTGAAAACGGGGAAAAATATCCAGAAATTAAAATAATTATTCCTGCAAGAACAATGCGTGAATTAGTAAGTATAATGCCTGATGAGGAAGAAATAATAGATATTTCAATAGGAGAAAAGTCAATTTCATTCACATTTGGAGATATCTATGTTACATCAAGATTAATAGAAGCAGATTATCCGAATTACAGGAGGGCGATACCGCAGGAATGCACCGGGTCTTGCAGATTAAACAGAGAGAAATTCACAAAATCAGTGCGTGCTGCTGCAATTATGGCAAAGTCAAAAGAAATGAGAGATATTATGGAATTGGAATTAAGAGATGAACTTGTGCGAATAAGTTCAAGCACAATAGATGTGGGTGCTGCGAATATTGAAATAGATGCAAGAAAGAAGGGGAATGACATCAAATTCTCATATAATTTGAGATATTTATTAGATTTTTTAAATGTTGTGGGAGACGAAGAGGTTGTTTTAGATTACACACATGAAACAGGACCTTGTGTTTTTCACACTGATTCCCCGGAGTTTACCTATATAGTGATGCCGATAAGGATTTAAAAACACAAAAAACATTCAAGAACACATTATCCGCGCGCTGCCGCGTTTTTATGTAAATTATTAATGTTACACAATGATTTTTAAAAAATACTGCTTGTGTAAACACTATGAAAACAAGTGAATATATAGAAATAGACTTTGTTATTAGAAAGTTAAAACAAAAGTTTAAAGTAAACAAAAAGATGGACGAATTTGAGGTATTAAGAGATTGGGAAAATGTAGTAGGAAAGGATATATCAGAAAACACCTGTCCATTGTATATAGTAAAGGAAAGATTACATATAGCAGCAACAGGTTCATCATGGTGTCAGGAGGTATCTTTTTTAAAATCAACCATACTTAAGAGGATAAATGAAAAATTTGGCAAGGAAATAGTTAAAGATATTATTTGTAGAGTGGGGAAAACAGATGAGATTACACAATAAAGTGATTATATTCTGAGTTTATTTTTTAGTGTTCTATCAATATAGTTGATAAATATTTATAAAATGGTATAATAGTGTATAAAAAAGCGTTAAAGCAAGATAAAGTTACAAATTCGGAGGGTTTAGATTGGCTAAGGTGAATAACAAAAATTCGGAGGATTCGTTAAAGTACACAGCTAAAGAGATACAGGTGCTTGAAGGACTTGAGGCGGTCCGCAAGAGACCTGCAATGTATATAGGCAGCACAAGTGCGAGGGGGCTGCATCACCTTGTATATGAAGCGGTTGATAACAGCATTGATGAGGCGATGTCCGGATACTGCACAGAAATCAACATATCAATAAAAAAGGACAGCAGCGTTGTTGTAATTGACAATGGCAGGGGTATTCCTGTTGACAATCACCCTCAATTTAATCGTCCAGCGGTTGAGATAGTAATGACGAAACTGCATGCGGGGGGTAAATTCGGCGGGGGAGGGTATAAGGTTTCAGGCGGATTACATGGTGTTGGAATTTCAGTTGTTAATGCCTTATCGGAATGGATGGAGGTGCAGGTTAGAAGAGAGGGGAAGGTCTATCGTCAGAGATATAAAAGAGGGAATGTTGCCACTGACCTTGAGATAACAGGGGATGCGGATGATACAGGCACTACAGTCCATTTTTTGCCCGACAAAGAAATCTTTGAGTCTTTAGAATATTCGTTTGATTTGCTGTCAAAGAGATTTCGTGAACTTGCATATTTGAATGCGGGTTTGGGGATAAAGTTTAAGGATGAAAACACGAACTCCAAGGTTGAATATCAGTATGATGGCGGCATTGAAGAGTTTGTTAAGATGTTAAATAAGAATAAAGACACTGTGTATCCAAAGCCGTTTTATTTTAAAAAAGTTAAAGATGATATAGAAACGGAAATAGCGGTGCAATATTTTGATGGATATACGGAAAATATTCTTACTTATGCGAACAATATAAACACGGTTGAGGGCGGCACTCACCTTGTGGGGTTCAAGTCGGGGCTTACACGAGCGATAAACGATTATGGGAGGCGCTATAAACTTTTGAAGGAAGGCGAGAAACTTACAGGGGATGATGTGCGGGAGGGGTGCACGGCTGTAATCAGCGTGAAATTACTTGAGCCGCAGTTTGAGGGTCAAACAAAAACACAACTTGGCAACAGCGAAGTAAAGGGAATAGTTGATTCATTATTTTATGAGAATTTCAGCATATTTCTTGAGGAGCATCCACAGATAGCGAAGCAGGTAGTAAATATGGGTTTGACCGCCTCAAGGGCGCGAGAAGCGGCAAAGAAGGCAAAGGAACTTACGAGACGAAAGAGCGCACTTGACGGCGCTGCGTTGCCCGGCAAACTTGCGGATTGCTCTGAAAACGATCCAGACAATTGTGAACTGTTCATTGTGGAGGGCGATTCTGCCGGCGGGTCGGCAAAGCAGGGCAGGGACAGGCGTTATCAGGCGATACTTCCGTTGCGAGGCAAGATAATAAATGTGGAAAAAGCCCGTCTTGATAAGAGTCTGGGCAACGAAGAGGTAAGAACACTGATAACCGCGATCGGCACTGGTATAGGCGACGATTTTGATGTATCAAAACTGCGTTACAACAAGATAATCATAATGACCGATGCCGATGTTGACGGTGCACATATCCGCACGCTTCTTTTAACTTTCTTTTACCGTTATATGAAAAAACTTGTGGAGGAGGGAAATGTATACATTGCATGTCCTCCATTGTATCAGATAAGGAAGGGCAAGGCAGTAGAATATGCCTATAATGATTCTGAATTACGGAAAAAACTTGAGCAGCATGGCAGGAAGGGCGTAACGGTGCAGAGATATAAAGGGCTTGGGGAAATGGATGCACACCAGTTGTGGGAAACTACGATGAACAAGAAAAGCCGTATCCTGTTGAAAGTTGGCATTGGAGATGTGGCGGATGCAGAGGATATATTTACAGTTTTGATGGGGAACAAAGTGGAGCCTCGTCGGGAATTCATAGAGCAATATGCGGAAGAAGTTAAGAACCTTGATATATAAGGCGGAAGCGAGTTTGCAGGAGAACCTCAAGTTCTGAATTGGTTCATTCCTTCACATAAATAATCTTTTTTTTCCGATCTTTGGTTTAATTATCAACAACATAGCGGGTAAGAGAAAAATATCGCCCAGCAAGGCTGTAAACATCGTGAAGGCAGTGAGCAAGCCGAAGTAATATATGGGGACAAAACTGGAAAAGAGCAGAACGATGAAACCGCAGAACAGAATCACAGAGGTAAAAACTATCGCACGTCCTGTGGTTGTCAGTGTTGCAGCCATCGCCGCAAGGTGATCATCTTTCTCAGCGTATTCAAGTTCGTGGCGTGACAGATAGTGAATCGTGTCATCTACCGCTATCCCGATTGCGACACATCCGATCATGGATGTGGCTATATCAAGGGGTATCCCGATCCACCCCATCAGCCCGAGGGTTAGTCCGATAGGGATCACATTTGGCACCATCCCTATTAATGCCAGTCCCGGTGAGCGCATAAGTATAGCCATCATTGCGAAAATTGAGATTAGAACGAATGAGAAACTCCTGACCTGTCCCGATACCACCTGGTCAATCATCTTGACATAAAGAGGCACAAGCCCTGTTACCCCCACCTGAAAATGCTCGTTCTCGTGCCTTTTCAGGTATTCTCTGACCTTCTTTAATCTTTTTTCTAACTCCCTTGTATTCAACAGGCTCATTCTTGCCGATAAGCGCGCATATTTCCGATCATCGGTCAAGTATGGTCTTATTTCACCCCCTCCGTATATTGAGGCTATATTTAGATAATTGTTGATTTCATCGTAACCTTCAGGGATCGTCAGGAACTCGCGTTTTCCGCCCCTGAAGGCGCGGTGCATCACCATCAGGTAATCTGTTATTGAGATTGTTTTTTTTACGCCGTCAATTCCTTCAAGGAATGTCTGAAATCGCCGCAGCGCCTGTTGTGTCTTCGGGTGTGTTGCGTTTTCCCTGCCCGTGATGATAAATTCAATGGAACTGATGCCGGTGAGTTTATTTTCAATGAAAGTGAAATCTTGCTTAACTTTGTTATCAGCGCCGAGCATATCAAGTTCGTTCGTTTCAACCCTTATATTGTATATCCCGAAGAAGGATGCTGCGAACATCGCACCGCATAATATCAGGAAATGCCAGCGATACCTGTAATTTGATATTGAAATCCAGTCCAGCAAAGACTGTATTTTTATGCCCTGAGTTTTAGGTTTAACAACTTTGCCCGGGATTTTGATAAAACAAAGTAACGCGATCATAAGAGACATCGTAACGACGAGGGTGATAAGGATACCGATTGAAGCAAACAAGCCGAGTTCCCTGACGATTGGTGTTTTGCTGATCATAAGACCAGAAAAGCCTGCAACAGTGGTTAGTGTAGTGAACAGGCAGGGGCGGGCAATCCCGGAAAATGTATTAAACGCTGCTTCTTCGGGCGTGGGATGTTTTTTTGTTTCTTCGGTATATTTGTTCAGTATATGCACGGATAAGGCGACGCCGAGAACGAGGATAAGGGGGGTGAGCACTGTTGTCATTACGCCGAGCGTTCGCCCGCACAGGTGAAAAATCCCCAGAGTCCATATAATACTTGAAATAATCGTCGTCATAGGAATCAGAATAATGCTCGCTCTCTTGAAAATGAAAATCATAATTAAGGCGACAAGCGCGAAGACAAGAGGCGGGAAAATCAGGTTCTGCCGCTTGCTCAACCTGTTGATCTCTGCATCCAGGATTGCAGAACCGGCGAGGTAAAGCCTTGTGGCAGGTGTTGTTTCCTCTCTTACGATTTCATGAAAATCTCGATCCAATTGTTGAATAAATGTTTCGGTATAAGTCCTTGTGATTGTATATGCGATGACCGCAGCCGATTTTCCGTCCTCAGAGACAAGATTGTTAATCAGAAGCGGGTTATCAAAGACCTCTTTCTCTAACTTCGCTAAATCCCGCTGTGTTTTGGGTATCTTTGGGATCAGTTGAGTGTGTTTTACGCCGGATGAATCGCCAATCAATGTTTGCACATTAGTAAGGCTTACAACCTTGTTCACATGGGGGACTTTCTCAACCCGTCTGGTTATTCGCTGTAACTGCGTTAAAACTTCGGGCTTAAAAATTGTATCGTTTGATTCTATCCCGATTATAATTATTTCAAAACTTCCGAACTTCGCAACGGATTCAAACAGTGCGGCGATATCCGGGTCGCTCTTGTCTATCCATCCTTCCGATGAGCCGGCAACCTTTAATTGGGCAGCAAAAAACGCAAAGAAAATCGTAAGCCCTGCTGCGGTGATAATCACGGCGGATTTATATTTTATTATTATTCTTCCTATAGTATTTACTGGCTGCATAGGGGGAGTTGATTTATCTGTGTATTGCGTCTCTGGAATAAAACCCAAAGAGGTGTTGCTTATGAGCTATTTTCAACATCAAATTATATTAGTGTAACAATTTTGATACTCGTTATATCACATCGGCAGACCGATCTCTTTTGCGATGATCATTCTCTGGATTTCCGAGGAGCCTTCGGCGATCTCAAAAAGTTTGAGTGCTCTGTAGTAGAGTTCAATCGGGTATTCCTTTGAGTATCCGTAGCCGCCGAAAATCTGCATAGCCTCGCTTGCGGCGTTCACCGCCATCTCTGTGGCAAACAGTTTTGCCACGGCGGAGGCAAGCGTGTTTCTTTCTACTTTTTCGCTCATCCAGGCTGCCTTGTAGAGGAGCAGATGCGCAGCCTCAAGGTTCACATATATATCCGCAAGTTTCCACTGCACGCCCTGAAATTTTCCTATCGGTTGCCCGAAAGCCTCGCGGCGCGTTGCGTAGTCAAGGGCAAGTTCATAAGATTCCCGTGCCATACCGAGCGCCGCCGCTGCCATTCCAAGCCGCCCATGCACAACTGTGTCCATCGCGATTCTGAACCCTGCGCCTTCGCCGCCTAACACATTTTCCTGCGGCACCTCAACATTATCCATAAATATCTCGCCAGTATGCGAGCCGCAAAAGCCCATAACCTCTATTTTTTTGCCGAAAGATAAACCTTTGGCATTTTTATCAATAATGAATGCGCCAATACCTCTGTGCTTTTTGCCAGGATCGGTCTTGGCGAAGATAATGTAGGTGTCTGCGATTGAGGCGCTTGTAATAAAGGTTTTCGTGCCGTTCAGAATATATTTGTTCCCTGATTTCCTGGCGGTGCTTTGCAGGGCGGCGACATCGGAGCCTGCCATCGCTTCGGTCAGGGCGAAGGCGCCGAGTTTTTCTCCCCGTGCCAGTGGAGTTAGGAATTTTTTCTTTTGTTTGTCTGTGCCGTGGCGGAGAATCGGGTAACAGGCGAGTGAGTTATGCGCCCTCATAACGATCTCGGTTGAAGGACATGCGGGAGAGAGTTCTTCACAGATGATAAGAAAACTCATCAAATCCATTCCCGCGCCGCCGAACTCCTCCGGCACAGTAACGCCCATGTAACCGAGCCGGGCGAGTTTTCTTAAATTTTCCTGTGGGAATTTTCCTTCTTTATCTATCTGGAGTGCAGTGGGTTTTAATACTTTCTCTGCAAAAGACTTTACTTTATGCTTCAAAGCGAGATATTCTTCGGGCAATTCAAAATTCAATTTTTTATCCTTTTATGTATTTACAGAAGATTGTTATGGTTTCAATTGTCCAGCCTGATATGCCTTAAGAAAGGCGGTGGTAATCAGGGGGTCAAACTGGCTGCCGCTGGCGGAGGATATTTTTCCCTTTGCCGCGTCGGGTGTCATGGGACTTCGGTAGGGGCGTTCAGAAATCATAGCGTCATAAGAGTTTGCGACATTGAGAATCCGGCTGATCAAGGGTATCTGTTCGCCCGAAATTCCTTTTGGATAACCTTTGCCGTTATAGTGTTCCATGTGGTGCAGCACTGCCGGGACAGCATAATCCAACATCTTAATGCCTTGCAGGATGGTTGCGCCGAAGATCGGCTGTTTTTTTATAATTTCCATTTCCTCAGGGGTGAGTTTGCCGGGTTTAAGGAGCAGACCTTCGGGCATTTGCATTCTGCCCAGGTCGTGCAGGAAGGCGGAAATCTGGATTTTCTCAAGCATATCGGGCGGCAAGCCTAATTGTCTTCCGACAGCGGTAGCGAATTTTGCGACGCGCACCGAGTGCCCGGCATAGTATTTGTATCGTGAATCAATCATCTTGACCATTGCCGTAACGATATTCATGAAGAGTTCCTTGTTTGCTTCAAGCAGTTTGGCGTTTTCTATCGCCACTGCTGCCTGCCCCGCAAGGGCGACCATATATTCCACATCTTCTTCCTCAAAACTTTCCTTATCAAGGGAATTAATGATCTGCACGACCCCTTTGGTCTTCTTCTTGAATTCAAGCGGGACACAAAGGATGGATTTCGTGCGGAAGCCTGTTTTTTTATCATATTCCGGGTTGAAGCGGTTATCCTGATAGGCATCGGGAACGAGTTCAGGTTTGCCTTTCTGCGCCACCCAGCCCGCAATCCCTTTGCCCAGCGGCAGCCTGAAGGTCTTGATCATTTCACCGGCATCTCCAAGCGCACTTTCCGCATACAGTTCTTTTGCCTTTTCATCCAGCAGAAAAAGCGAACTCGCCTCTGCACGCATAACTTTTTTAGCGGCGTTCATGATTTTCTCAAGCAGCGAGTGCAGGTCTCCGATAGCAGTAATTTCTTTGCTTACTTCAATCAGTGTATTGAACCGCTTGATCTTTGCCTCGGTTGTTTTGAAAGCGGCGGCGTGTCCGAGTATTCCCGCAGCCTGCTCGGCAAGTATCATCCCGAGTTCCATGTCATCGTTGTCAAATTTCATCCCGTCCTTCTTGTTTATCACTTCTATTGCGCCGACCATTTTCCCGTCAGAATTAAGAGGCATCGCAATAAGCGATTTAACAGGCACACCTAATATGTCCTGTATATCGGCGGAAAATCCGGGATCGGTGGTGGGCGCGTTCACGATTCGCTCTTTTGCAGAGCAATATACTTCTCCCACGACGCCTTTGCCGACGGGCCATTCCTTGCCGATCACCTTTTTTCTGTCAAGTCCTGATGCCTCGCGCACGACCAGATTATCCCCTCCGATGTCTTCTTTTGTAACGACAAATGCAGCCTCAGATGTTGTAACCATTGTGATCAGTTCAAGGATATAGCGGAGTATATTGTCAAGTTTTGTGGTGGTGTTCATAACAGAAATGAGTTGCTTGAGGAGGTCGTTTTTCCGCTCCAACAAATAGTTTTCACTTGTTAATTGTTTCAGTTTATCGTCGCTCACGGTGTTCCTCCATCTGTTGACCTTTTAAGATGGCTTGATGATTTTAAAAATTCGGTGTAACAAAAATGTTTCACATTAATTATCATGCCTGTTCCTGTAGAGTCTTTTAATCCTTAAAATCGATCACCTCGTATATCGTTACCGGTTCTTTCTTTCCTTTCACCGCGATGCGATCAAGCATTCGGTGATGAAGTTTATCTTTCACTTTGCTGAGCGTTGATTCGCTTACAACCAGACCGACACCGTAAGTTTTGCATTGTCCTTCAAGGCGTGAGGCGAGGTTCACATGGTCGCCTATAACAGTGTAATCCATGCGCATGTCGGAACCGATGTTGCCGACGACGACTTCGCCTGAATTCAAGCCGATGCCGATGTTGATAGGCGGATAATCCTTGCCCTCCGTTACCCACCTCTCTTTCAGTTCTTTCAGCACTTTGTGCATCTTCAATGCGGCGCGCAGACCGCGCTCGTGGTGGTCATCCTGCGGTATGGGCGCGCCCCAGAACGCCATCACGGCGTCCCCGATGAATTTATCCAGTGTTCCCTGGTATTCAATAACAATACCGGTCATCTCCGACAGATATTCATTCAGAACGGTAACTACCTGCTCCGCCGTCAGTTTTTCTGATATTGTAGTGAAGCCTCTTATGTCAGAAAAAAGAATTGTCAAATCCGCATATTTACCGCCGAGCGCCAAGCCGGCGGGATTTTCCAGAAGGTCGTTTACAACATCAGAACTGACATATTTTGAGAACATTCCCCTGATTTGTTTTTTCTCTTTTCCCTCGGTCATCGCCACATAGATGGTAGTAACGGCGGTGCCTAGCAGGATGGTAAGGATTGGAGCAATAGTCGGCAGCAGAACATTTTGCGTCAGCGTTTTGAAGATTGGCACTCCGAGTTTGGCGAGTAATGCTGCTGCCCTGTCTTCACCTATAATGAGCAGAACTACGCCCACCGTAACCACGAGAAACAGCATAATTGCGAGGGCATTTTTTTCCCACAACTCTGTGGAGCGATAGGCGCGCAGCCGGTGCCGCTTGCGCATTTCTTCGGTTTCGGCGGTGAAGCCGGCGGGCTTGGCGGCGAATATTTGAGCAAAGAGCGGCAGAAGTTCTATCACTGCGAACAAGCCCCATAAAATAAGCAGCGCCCAGATTGTGCCTAATAATCCTAAGATTGGCATTTTTTTAAGCACCGCGATGAACAGCGTGGGTTTTACCATCATCAAAATCCCTGCGATGCCGACAATGAGCAGCAGCGGCGACATTCCCCAGCGCGCGATTGCCAATAACACTTTCTGCGGCGTGTGGTGTGGAGGGGCTGCAAATTTTGCGATATATCTGATTATGAACACAATGGCGGCGACAAGCGTCAGATAAGGCAGGAAAATGAATATTGTAACGCCTTCAAAAAAGATCAGAGAAAAGAAAACCCATGAAATGATAACGCCGAACACGGCGAAAAGCGCAACACCGATTGACTGCGAGTGTATCATCCGCTGTGTGAGAATCGCCGCAAAAACGCCGAGTATTAACAGAAGTGGAAGAACCCAATAACCGCCGATAGATTTAATGAAATTGCCGTCAAGGAGATTCTGAATCGCATTCGCGTGGATTTCCACTCCCGGCATGTTGCCCTTGCCGTGGAAAGGTGTCGGGAATTCGTCATGCAAAGCATTTGCGGTCGGACCTACCAAGGCGATCTTGCCCGCAACGCGTTTGCTGTTTGCCTCCCAGTAATTTCGCTGCTGATGAACCGAATCAAATACTTTCAGAAAAAACACTTCTTCTTCTTTAAGTGATGTTGCGGGGACGATCACCCTACCCTCGGAACTATGCATGAAATGCGAGTGATTCACCCCGCCAATGGGATATGAATTTGAATACCACTGGTCTGTATAAGCATCTAACATATAGATGACACCGTCGGGAGAGGGCATGCTGCCTGAGCCGGACACTAAACTGACCGCCCCGATGTAAACATTTCCTTCCTCAATTGAGGCGGAAACATCTTGAAGGTAAATGTCGTCCAAGCCCGCATCCTGCCCGATGTCTGCGAGTTCCTGTTTGTTTCTTGTGAAATCTTCTTTGAAGGCGGCAGGCAATCCGAGAGTGTTGAGCAGGCTGCCATCTTCCGCGCTGAAAATCATCAGATTGTTTCCGTTGCTGTTAAGCGCGTATATTTTTTCGCGGACGAGTTTACTTGATGGAGCGGAGTTTGAAGGTTCGTGATCAAATCCGAAGTATGCGATGGATGCGATGGATGCGTCCGGGGGAACGGCGAAGAATGTAACATCGCCGCCTGGCAGCGACACCGATGCAACCGCCCCATTTTCGCCGAGGACAAAGAGGCGATCTCCCTTGCGGTTCAAAATGATTTTCTTTATCATCAGGTTTGCAGGGTGAAACCCGATTGTTTCCATAGAATCTGCGTCAAAGACGATAACGCCAGGCACACCCGAAAGGGTTGCGTATAAAACACCTTTGTTAAAATCTGCCACGAGACGAGTCCGCTGGAATAACTCCTCGTAAGAGGAAACCTGTTGATTCATACGCGCACGGATATTTGCTGCGGGCAGTTTGCCCGTTACTTCCTTTGTGGCGAGGTTGAGCATCACGAGCGCACCTTGCGTGGCTTCCAGAATGTATGCGCTGCCTCGGTTACGGTCAATCTCTATCGCTGCTGGATAGCCACCGATCTGATACGGCTCGGTCTGTTCAAGAGCGTATTTTCCACTTTCCTTATTATGTTTAACATTAAAAGAAAGAAGCAACCCGCGGATCGTGTCCAGCGCAAGGATACGCTCGTAACTGCCGGTCTTTTCGTAAATCTCTGCGTCTGTAATCCAGGTGGGCGCCTCGTAGGAGCCGGTCTCTTCCATAGTAATAAATTGAGATTTCACATCTCTGAGATTGTGAAAGATCACGGCGTTATCGGGTTTGCCGTCTCCATCGGCGTCAGGGCTTAGAAGTATATCAGGATCAAGTTCCATCAGGAGAAAATCCTGATACGGAAATGTTCTGAAAGTGCTGAGCGGTCCGTAAAAATTTATGTTGAAAACCGTAAAGTCCCCGGTGATTTGTGATGGAATAAGCCTGTTTCTGAATTCAAGCGGGATGTTTTTTTGTGGATTTTTCTTAAGTTCAGCAAAGAAATCTTTCATAATTTTTTTGTATGGTTCTTTTTTGTAAAGCGATGCCGCAATAAAACTGTAGGACGGCAGGTCAAGATTGAATTCCTCCACATGAGCGATAACAGTTGACCTGCGCATCACATCGTCGGGGTCAGGCGGCTGGTTGAGAATACTCAAGTGGGCAGCCGACTGGCTGATTACAGGGTTGGGGCTGATGATCTGTTTCAGCTGGCTATACCCTGTGGCTTCTTCGCGCAGTTGTGTTCCAAGCACAACATCTGTTTTTTTCTCTCCGTTAGATGGGTCCATTACGCGATTGATGACCTCGCGGAGTCGTAAATCACCGCCTGGGTTCTTCTTGTCCTCTGTATCAAAAAGCACGTCAAAATTAACCACCCGCGCTCCCGCCTTGTGCAGGTTCATTATTAACTGCGCACTCCAGTTGCGCGGGAAAGGCCAGATCATATCCAGGTTCATCTGGCTGGCATCGTCTACTGCCGCAATTACCACATCATCGCCCGGATCAACCGCGCCGCGGAAATTGAA
>JBFMBQ010000373.1:0-5744 GCA_040755115.1 bacterium | reverse complement strand
CAAGGATTTCTTCGGCTGTGGGATGCACTGGGATAACACGGTAACCCTGCTTCTGAAGGAACGCTGGAACTTTATGACTGTCCTTCTCTGGGTTCATAGACAATCCAACAACAGCGATAGTTTTGGATTCTTTCAGAACCTTCTCAACAATCTCGTCTTTAACAGGATGCAGCGATACCTCACAGATTTCTTCACTCATTTGATCTTATCCCCTTCTATCTCCACAGGGTTTCTGTGGTAATCCGTAAATCAACCAATAGTTATGTGTGCCACCGTATTCTGCCGCCTCAGTGATCGCATATATTCTCGCTGGTTACCAGTGTTCCTGCGAGATATTGCTTCACAATCTCTTCTGGCTCAAGCGCCGGAGCGCCGACGACCACAGTTATACCATACTGTTGAAAGAACTCCTGCGCCCTGTGTCCCATGCCCCCCGCTATGATCATGTTTACTCCCTGTTCGTTAAGCCACTTCGGCAGCACGCCCGGCTCGTGAGGGGGTGGGTTAAGATAATTAGTCCCCATAATCTTCTCTCCCTCCACCTCAATAATTGCGAACCGCTCGCAGTGTCCGAAGTGCATGCACAATCTTCCATCCGCTATAGGTAGAGCAATTTTAACCATATTTCCCTCCTTACCTGGTTTTTCCACCGGCACCGATTCATCTTTCAACGCGAGAATCGGTTCAATGATCTCTTGAAACGCTTTAGATGTCTCTGTATTAGAATAATGGTAAATGAACGGTTTTCCATCGTCGCCCGTTTTCACTACGAATGGGTCGAAGGGGATGCTTCCCAAAAAAGGTACGCTCATTTCGGATGCCATCTTCTTTCCCCCACCTGTCGTGAAAATATCAATTTCCTCCCCGCATTTTGGGCACACCATACCACTCATATTTTCAATTACTCCCAGAACAGGCAATTTCAACTGGCGACAGAACTTGATGGATTTCCTGACATCAAGCAATGATAGTTCCTGCGGCGTTGTTACGATGATTGCCCCATCAAGCCCCTCAATCAATTGACAGATGGAAAGGGGTTCGTCTCCTGTCCCCGGTGGCGAATCTATTACCAGAAAATCCAGATCACCCCATTCCACATCTTTCAGGAATTGCTTAATAACTCCCATCTTCATGGGACCTCGCCAAATCACGGCGTCGTCGCGATTGGGCAGCAGAAATCCAATTGACATAACTTTCATCACCCGATGAGCGAATGCATACCTCACGGGCTCCAGAGACACACTTGTGGGAGAAGGCTTATAAGCCTCTATGCCCAGCAGTCTCGGAATGCTGGGACCGTGTATATCTATATCCAGCAATCCCACTTTTGCATTGCTCAGAGCCAAGGAAATCGCCATGTTCACGGCAATCGTGCTTTTCCCAACTCCGCCCTTGCCGCTCATTACTAAAATTTTGTGGCGGATTTTTGACATTCTTTCCCGCAACGCCTGCTGCTCAAGGAATTCATCCATAGTTTCAGGCACAGCGGAGTTTTTAGTGGGGCAATGATTATTACTGCAAATACTGTCTCCTTTTTTCTTCACTTAAAGTTACCTCGCTTTCCATTACTTGTTTATATATTGTTTTATCTGGAATTATGTTATCTGAAACCGCGCTGATTGCCTTACTCGCTGTCATCACAATTTGGAAGCGGTTCTGGTGCATTTCAACTTTGAAATTTTTTAACCGAAGATAAATTGCATAATCACCGAAGGTATATTTAGTTCTGTTATGCACTTCGCCCTCTGAGGCGTGTATCTTTTCAACAAGAGAAAACCCTTCTTCGGTGAAGTCCGAGAGAATCAACATTCCATCGGGTCTCAGCACTCTTCTCATTTCCGACAGGCAAATTATTGGGGTTCTTAAGTGGTGCAGCGTATTGACACAGATGACCACATCAAATGTCCCATCCACGAAATCAAGTGCGTTTGTATCGCCGATCCTAAATGTTACTCTGTCAAGCAAACCATAATATGCAACATTCATTTTTGCGATGTATTGCGATTCTTCTGAAATGTCCAATGTGGTCAAGTGATAGCCGCGGCGAGCAAGCGCAATCGTTGTGTAACCATATCCCGTTCCAATTTCAAGAATATCCCCATTTAAGGGACTCGCCAGATCGAGGATTAGTTCCCTTTCTCTTTCAATGTAGTATCCATAATCCCTATAAAGTTTGATGCGGGACAGATATTTCTGATGATTTTTAAGTATTTCCTGCTTACTCATACAATACCTTATGTGCCGGGCTCTATAATGCAGTCAATGAAAGGTAAATGTTCCCATTAATGATCAATTTCAAAACATAGGTCGCCGCCGCATTTGAGTATGTAATCGGCGACAGCGCGATACAATGTGCTTACAGCCAGTATCGCGCAGTGTTTTTCCACACCTTGAATATCTTTAAGAAGAAAAATTATGTCGGCTGGAGATACCTTAAGTATATCTCCAAATACTTCTCCCTTCGCAAGAAGGGTCACCGCACTGCCACACAGAAAGGTGGATATACAACCATCGGTCATGAATCTGGCGTCCGTGATGGTATCGTTCTCTATCTTTAGCCATATTTCCAGGGTGTCTCCGCAAACACCGCTTATCTTCCCATAACCATCTGCATCCTCTATGCGACCTGTGTTCAAAAGGTCATGACTTTCAGAAATCGCATTGCCAGTATCATCCAAGATTAGTTTTTGCTTAATCAAAGAGATAAATGCTGTCGCGTCTTTTACCATTGTGCCCCCAGTGAAAATAATAGTGAAGATAATTATTTTCAGTCGGAATTCATAATTGTTTATTTCCCCTTTGAACAGCAGGAACCCGGCACGTCGCATGATGCAGCCTCGGGTGTGCTGGCGTCGCAGCAGGTGCGCCCACCACCAAACGAAGGCAACTTGCTCACCGAAAAACTGGAGAACTGCTTTTCCAGCGTCTTTCCCCCACAGGCGGGACAAGTCGCTTCCCCCGATCCGCTACCGCCTGCTCCGTGAAGATACTCAAACTTTGTGCCGCATCTTTTACATTTGTATTCGTAAATTGGCATAGCATTACTCTCCTTTTGGAATTTATAAAATCAAGACCGCACTGTTGCCTCCACTGACAGGGTATAAAAAATCTGCTTCCATATTCGTTCTATCTCCATAGAAACCTGTGCCCTTGAATATTCCACCACACTTACCCCTGCAATCTGGGCTTTTGTAACGACATTGTCATAAGGGATTTGACCGGCAAATAAGATTTTTTTTTGTTCGCAAAAATCTACGATATCCTGCTTAATTTCATGATTAATGTCGTATTTGTTGACGCATATCATAGTCTTTATCCTGAAATGTTCGGCAAGTTCAACAACCCGTTTGAGATCGTGCAATCCCGACATTGTTGGTTCTGTCACAGCAAGAACAAGATCAGCGCCTGTGATAGAAGCAATCACCGGACAGCCGATTCCAGGCGCACCGTCAATTATGACAAGATCAAGGTTTTGTTCCTCCGCGAGCCGTCTTGCCTGTAACCGCACAAGTGAGACCAGTTTGCCGGAATTTTCTTCAGCGATGCCAAGTTTTGCGTGAACCATAGGACCATAATCCGTATCGGAAATGAACCATTCACCGGACTTTTTTTCCTCAAGGACAACAGCGTTTTCGGGGCAAGCGTAATAACATACGCCGCATCCCTCACAGTCTATTGTGTCAACTATGTACTTTTCGCTGATGGCATCAAACCGACATAGATCGCGGCACTTTCCGCATCCCGTGCATTTCTCGGTCTCAATCCTCGCAACCTTGCCGCAAAAAAAAGCCTCACAATATCTGATCTTTGGGTGCAATATTAGGTGCAGATCCGCTGCATCAACATCACAGTCAGCCATCACTTTTCTCTCCGCCAAGAACGCAAACGATGCCACGATACTCGTTTTCCCAGTACCCCCTTTTCCGCTGACCACAACTACTTCTTTCATGAAAAACCACCTGTTTCATTGAATGTTCTTTGCCAAGTTTTCTCATCATCAGTTTTTTGTCTCCGAATCGCAGCCTGCACATCTCTGAAAAGGTGCTCGAAATTCATCCTGTATTCCGGTAATTCCTCAATAATAATCCTTCCGCGAGAATATGCTTCCGCAATACGACGATCGTCAGGAAATTCTGAAACTATTTCTATACCTTCCTGATCGCAATATCCATTTACCATTCTTCCGCCCATCCCTGCACGGTTTACTACAACCCCAAAGGTAATTCCCAACTCACGCACCATCTCAACAGCCAGTTTCAGATCGTTCAACCCGAAAGGTGTTGGCTCAGTTACAAGGAGAACATAATCACTTCCCTTCACTGACTGGATCACAGGACAAGAAGTTCCAGGGGGTGCGTCTATGACAATCACATCTGATCTATTTACATCTCTTTTAACCGCGCGGATCAACGGCGGCGACATGGCTTCACTAATGCGAAGACGGCCGTGGGTGAATTTCACCCCGCTTGCAGTTCCCCTCTCGATAACCCCGACCTCACGACCCACTTCGCTTATGGCATCTTCCGGGCAGGAGTTGAAACACCCTCCGCATCCATGGCAGAGTTCAGGAAAGGTGAGAACCAAACCTCCCATTACGGTGATCGCACTAAACTGGCAAACTTCACCGCACTTGCCGCAGAGCGTGCATTTCTCCTTATCAACCGACGGTGTTGACACTGCAACTTTTTTTTGCGAAAGAATCTTCGGCTTGAGGAAGATGTGCGCGTTGGGTTCTTCAACATCACAATCTAAAAATTGCACCGTATAACCCATGTCACGCACAGCGAGCGCAAGATTAGTAGCAACCGTGGTTTTCCCTGTTCCCCCCTTTCCACTTGCGATGGCGATTATCATGCTACAGATTCCTCTTGCGCTAATGAATCCAAATCGTTCAAAACCAATGACCTGATACATCAGCACCTTGCGTCTCGGTCAAGGTGCCTGAGTTGAATTTTTCAATCACCTCCTGCACAGTGCCGTCGGCGCCGGTAAAAACCTTTATCCCCGCAGATTTCAATGCCATGAACGCCTTTGGTCCACAGTGCCCAGTGATCAGGGCTTCCGCACCGGCGTCAACCACTGCCTTCGCAGCCTGAATGCCCGCTCCCTGCGGTGCGTTCATGTTTTGCTGGTTATCTATGTATTTGTGTTCCTGCGTGTCAGAATTGTAAATGATAAATCCCACCGCTCTGCCAAAGCGGGGATCAACCGGTGAATCTAAGGTTTTTCCTGCCGTTGTTATTGCGATCTTCATTTCTACCATCTCCTGTAAAAAATTGCCTGGGAGCCGTACGCACTCCCTCGGCGTAAGGGCAAATGGGATTATTTATCTCCCTTACTTTCAAGTTCAGAAACACGATCCCGAATTGCTGCGAGTTCCCCTTCAAGAGACCCGGCATATTCTTTCAGCCACTGAATTTCCCCCGCTGCCGTTGGGGGTGCATAATCCCACGGGGAAGCGAAATCCCACGGGGCTGCCCAGCGGAAACCGCGCCCTCGTCCTCTGCCGAACCAGCCGCGTCCCAAGCCGCGTCCACCGCCCCAGCCAAAACCGCGTCCACCGCCCCAAGGATAACCTCCATGTCCCAGACCACGAAGCCCCGGATAACCAACCCCACGCCGGGCACCCGGTGCGCAGAATCCAAATCCACCCCCTGTCATTGGTCCCATTCCCATAGGACCTGTTCCATCAAATCCAGGCATACCACTCACCTCCTTTCCTTTGATTTCTGAAGATTTCTTCA